>CAMWIF010000079.1 GCA_947174225.1 uncultured Porphyromonadaceae bacterium
CATACCGGGCCAGCCGCCGAATGCCTCGTCATCACCCCAAGCATACATTGCAAGCTCGTCGAAGCCTGAGTTATCCACCACATAGATCACATAGCCATCGTGTACTACCTCATCGGGATTTGCAGGCTTGTTGAAATAATCAGCCCAGAAATATATGAGCACATTCAGCCTACCCCCGACAGCCGGAGCCTCTGTATGCTTCACATCCTTATTTCCAAGACCGCGCTCCTCACCCTGTTCGACGTTATAGAAAGTATAGCCGTCGGCAAGGGTCTTACCGTTGACGAAATCATTTGGATTTAGATAGACACCCCATTTCACATCGGTGTCAGGAGCTTTTTCAAGTTGCCAACGCGGATCGCCCACGGCATCCATTCCGCCGTTAAATTCACCGATTATATAGATCTTGTCGGTTGGTGTTGTCTCCTGCGGCACAATAGCCTCTATAAGCTGATAGCCGGGACGGGTCTCGAAGCGAGGAAGTTCGCTGTCGAAGACGATCTCATCCTTGCTGCACGCCCCGAGCAGGGGGAGCAGCAAAAGGAAAAAGAGATTATATATACTTAGATTCTTCATATTATAAATCGATTTTAGTAGTTAGGATTCTGAACTAAGCCCGGGTTAACCATAAGAGCCACCTGGGGAAGTGGGAACCACTCATATTTGCGGTCGCGTTTTGCAGGAAGTTCACGGTCAGTCTCTGTAGCACGTCCGAAGAACCACCACTGTCCCTGCGTGAATTTATCGAATCGGCGCAGGTCGGTGCGACGACGGTTGCCTTCGTTGAGAAATTCAAGACCCCATTCGCTGAGCATCCAGTCAAGGTCAAAAGCGTTGAAGCCAGGACCCGGATTGTCGATTTCCGCAATATCGGAAGTGTTGAAGTAACGCTGACGCACATCGTTTACAAGCGACTTTGCAGCAGCCGAATCTCCGGCACGGAGACGACATTCGGCGAGTGTGTAGTACACCTCTGTAAGACGGAACTCAACTTCCGCTATGTCGCGGTAGTCCACACCGGCAGAGGTGGGAGTGATAGGATAGCGAATCATACGGTAGCCGGTGTTGGTCATACCCCAACGGGGCGACATCACGACTTCGAGGTCACGACCCTCATTGGTGAAGGTGCCACACTGATCCACATAAATAAGGGGAAGGTCCTGAAGATCAGCATCAGCAAGATAAGGTTCACCATTTACATAGTTTACCTGGTCACCCATAAGGAAAATACCCTGCCAGTTTCCGGCTGCATCCGACTTATAAGGCTGCTTACGTATATCCTTGTTGCTCATACGGTCGAGAGGCGCACCCAACTTGTCGCCGTAATCGAAGATAAAGCTCTTGCCGTCACGTGTTCCGCAAATCTTATTACCTGCCATAATGTAGTCCGTTCCGGAGTTATCCTTTGAAGGAACGATACAGCAGCAGTTCCAGCCTGTCTGCACCACGGGATAGTCAAAAAGCTCCTCATACTGTAGGGGAAGGAACGGTGTAGTACGGTTGTTGGTGAAGGTATGTCCACCCCACATAGCGAATGCAAATACGATTTCAGAACATTTATCATTGCCCATACTATAAATCTGACGATAGTCGGAGGCAAGGTTATATGTGCCGTAATCACCGTTGATAATCTGCTCGCAAAGAGTGGCACATTCTGTATAGCGCGGAGTGCCTGTCCAAAGCTCGGAGTTGAGAAGAAGGCGCATCTTAAGCATACGGTTCATGCCCTGGTTCATTCTGGTGCGTGTCTCACTGTTGCCCTGCTCGGCAGTGAGATCAGCATAGCAGGCGTCAAGTTCATCGGCAATGAAATTCCAGACCACTTCACATCCCTTATTGAAATCAGGATCGGCAGAACCGGGTACTTCACCACCTACAGAGGTGTTCAGAGGAATTGCACCACCCCATACCTCGAAGTTATTGTAATACACATACGCACGCATTGTGCGGACTTCAGCGATATAAGATTTGAGAGCGTCTTCAGTCATACCGATAGAGGCGGGATTGATCTTGTTGAGGTCATCGATGATAGTGTTGCACAGACCAATAGTCTGCCACGCATTCTCCCACGCCTTACGGTTGATTTCATTTTCCGAGTTCCAGCATTGGGCTGAAAGCACAAACTTCGCGCCTTCGTCCCATCCCCAGGAGCCGCCGTTCCATGTGCGCCACGCTATCTGATCGGCTGAATACTCGTTGAGATACCAGAAATATTCCAGAAAACTATTCTCGGCACTGGAATAGATTGCTGCTACAGCACCCTTCACGCTGTTTTCATCCTGATAGTATGTGAAAGCGTCGATGCGGTCAAATGTCTTTTCATCGAGATCGGTGCAAGACGTTGCGCCGACTGCGAGAGCCGTTGCCGAAAGCAAAGCGGCTATATGATTATTGAGTTTCATTATTGTTTGATTAATTGTAAGAGAATTACAAAATCCAATCGGTGAGTAGCGGCATCAACGGAATTTCAGAGTCACACCTAAAGTGAACTGAGTGGCCATAGGATATGCCGATGTTACGTCTATACCCGGAGTGATACCCGTAGAGGTGACAGCCGAAGGATCGGTGCCTGTGTATTTTGTGAGAGTAAAGATATTCTTGGCAGCAAGATAGAGACGAAGACTGTCGAGAAGACGACGGTTCTTGATGGGAAGAGTGTACCCCAAAGTCACATTCTCAAGCTTGAAGTAGTCGCCGTTCTCAAGGAAGTAAGAAGAAATCACGCCACCGCCGGACCATACATCGCGATCTTTGAGATAAGTGCTGCGGAGCACGTTGTCGCTGCCGCTACCCTTCAGACCCATACCGTATCTGCGCATATTGAATATCTGGAAACCGAAAGCTCCGTTGAACATAAGGCTGAGATCGAAGTTTTTCCACTTCACGGTGTTGTTCCAAGTAAGGAAGTGTTTGGGAGCACCGTCGCCTATATATCGTTTGTCTTCCGGCTGAGCACCGGCAGCAGGAATTTTCTCCCCTTTGGCATTATAGATGAGCATATCGTGCGCCTCATTATAGCCGGCATACTCGTAGCCCCAGAACTGTCCGATTCTGCCACCCTCTTCTACACGGAAGAAGTATTCACTTGTGCCGAGACCCGGTTTCTGATAGAGATCAAGATAAGAAGCCTGATAAATGGAGTTGGAAAGCTTGGTGAGCTTGGAAGTGCCGTATGAATAGTTGATACCGGTGGTCCAGGTTACGGGCTTATCCACGACGGCATCGGCGGTAAGAGCCAACTCGACACCGGTGTTGCGGATTGTACCCACATTAACAAGGATGTTGGGATATACATAAGGGGGCTGAGGAGCAGTATAGTTGTAGAGAAGATCCTGAGAACGGCGGTCGAAGAATTCAAGAGAACCGTAGATACGGTTGAAGAACATAAAGTCGATACCATAGTTCATACTCGACAGCTTCTCCCAAGCAAGCTCAGGGTTGGCATTGTTGGAGGGCTGATAACCGGTAACCCAAGAACCGTCGATAAGATATGTGCCACCCGTGGTATAGGTTGAAATCGACTGATATGAGTCAAAGTCGCTACGACCCGTGACACCATATGAGATACGGGGCTTGAGGCTCTGCACAGTCTGCACATAATCTCTCAGGAAAGGCATCTTGGTGATTTCCCATGCCACGGATGCGGAGGGGAATGAACCCCACTTCTTGTCAGCACCGAATTTTGTGGAGCCTTCATGGCGAAGAGAGGCAGAAGCTATGATCATACCTTTCCAGGCATAGTTGATACGGCCGAAGAAGCCTACGAGAGTTGACTGGGTACGCCCTGCCCACATTGAAGCCTTGCCGTCGGCAAGCCATGTGCCGGAACCGATGCCCCACCAGAGAGGTTTATCGAATGTGAAGTTGTTGTTCTGCTCAAACATACCGTCCCAGTTGGTGCGCTCGAAAGAGTAACCGCCCACAAATTTAACGTCGTGGTCGTCGTTGTTAAAGCCATAGTTAGCAATCCACTCAAGACGGTCGGTCCACCATTTGTCGTATCTGATAGAGGCACGACCATTGTAGCCATTCCAATAAGACTCGCCGGAAGTGGTGGGAGTGTAATAGTCACTCTTCAGATCTTTATAATCATAAGAATAAGAGAGCGTGGTGCTGAGGCTATTGTGCTCGTTGCTCCAGATATTATATTTTATATCGGCGGTGCCGAGCAGATATGTGCGCTTACCCTGTGAGGTGTTGACCTTAAGCTGTTGCACCGGGTTATATACACCTGAGGGGGAGCTGGGCTGATAGTAGCTGCCATCTTCATTGTAGACGGGGATGGTGGGGTTCATACCGAGGGCGGTGTCAAACATTCCGTCGTCACCCCAATCCTCGTTCACACGGCGGGCGTTAAGAGAAGCAGTGATGCGCAGATGGTTGTCGAGGGCATTGGCTGCAACCGCTGCACGTCCGCCGAATTCCTCGCGCTTGCTCACGATGTCAAGACCGTTGGCATTCTTATAGTTCATCGAGGCTGTATAGTAACCGCCTCCGGGTAGCGAACCGTCGATTGACACATATTGGTTGGTGTCGTAAGAAGCCTTGCGCGTGATGAGGTCATACCAATCGGTGCTTGCGCCGTAGTCGTGGCCACGACGTGCAAGACGCCACTCGTAAGGCGAAAGCACTTCGGGCTTGTCTTTTGCAAAAGCCACAGCTGCATAAGAATCATAAGTGATGAGCGGTTTGCCCGGCTCGCCTGTCCCCTTCTTTGTAGTGATAAGGATTACACCGTTTGCACCACGAGTACCATAAATGGCTGCTGAGGCGGCATCCTTCAATACCGACATAGATTCAATGTCCTGGGGAGCGACTGTGCGGATGTCGCCGCCTGCCACACCGTCAATCACAATCAGAGGGCCGTTGCCCGCGCTGAGTGATGTGGCACCACGCACCTGGAGATCGGCTCCGGCATTAGGGTTGGCAGCAGCCGTGCTCGACACGTTAAGACCGGCTACCTTACCTGTAAGCATCTCCATCGGGCTGTTCATTGCTCCCTTTTGGAAATCCTCACTGTTGACCTGCACGATTGAGCTTGACACCTCCTTGCGGCTGAGTGAACCGTAGCCCACTACCACTACCTCATCAAGAAGTTCGCTGTCTTCGTGCATTGTGGCGTCAATCTTTGTCTGTCCGTTGACAGCCACCTCCACTGCCTGAAAACCTACATAACTAAATACAAGAGTTGCGTCAGAGGGCACATCGCTCAGGGTGTATACACCGTCGAGGTCAGTCATAGTACCATGCTTCTGATCACCTTTCACTGAGACACTGACACCAATCAGGACATCTCCCGTAGGATCGTAGACAGTACCCGAAACATTCAACAACTGTGCCGTCGCTGCCGGGACAGTCATCAGAGCCAACGCCCATATCAACGTGAGGGCAAAGACTCGTAAATTCCATGGTTTTCTCTTCATTATGTGTTGTTTTAATTAAGATGTTGCCTTGTGTGGTTAACTTTTCTTTACATTCGCAAAGTTCGTCAACTCCTCTTTCAGAATCAAGACCATCTAATTAAAATCAAAACATTTCAAAACCTTAACAATATATAAATCAACTCTTTAATCTTAAAAACCCTACTTAAAAATCAATGTTATCTTTAACCTATATTCTTCACATCCTGCTCAAATCTGTCGGGATTCAGAGCACGTTTCTTCATTTTCGACCGATATGTGTAGACGGTGGAGAGTGAGCATCGGAGGAAGTTTGCAATCTGTGCGCTGTCCTCTATACCTATACGTATCAAGGCAAACACCCTAAGCTCCGTGTTGAGTAGCTCTCCATTCTTCAGGACAGGCTTTTCCTCCGGCTTGAGCAACGCACTGAACTTATCCACAAAAGAAGGATAGATATTCAAAATCGCCTCGTCAAACTTAGCGTAGAAATCCTTGAGCAACTGGTCTACCGTTTCCGACGACTCTATCTTCTTCAGCAACGTCGCACGGGTGCTCCCCTGCACTGCGATCTTCCGCAAAGATTGCTGGTAGTGCTGTAAGGCAGATATGGCAGCAGAGCAATATTCCATAAACAGTCCGGCATACTGCTCTTTGGTGAGGTTATACTCGTGCAGCTTCTCATTCCTGACTTGCAATTCATCGTTACTCTTTTCCAGTTCACCGTTGGCAGCTTTAAGCTTATCGGAAAGTAGACTGAGTTCCTTATTGGCGTTGCTTATCTTGTCCTTGGCTACACGCAGACTCCTGAACTGTTTAAGTATCAATACTATTGTTATAATCAAGATCACTGACAATATACTACTTACCCATACCATACTGCGTAGCCTGCTTGTGAGCCGTTGCTGCACGGAATTATATGCTTCGTCTATCACAGGAAGCATCTTGCTCGATTGCACATTACGCATCAGGGCAGAATAGAAATTGGCATCTGCTATGCTTTTCTTCAAATAGCGGTTGGCGCGTTCTATGTCGCCATCCTCAAACATATCAGTGGCAACCGCACGAAACGACATATTTTCCTTTACTGCACCTTTCACATCCGATATGGCACTCAGCACCAAGTAACGTTTATATTCCTTAGGATAACCCGCTTCCTTATAGATATACGCAAGCGTGGAGGCAAGTATGGAGTATTCCCGTGTCCCTGAGGGATACTCTTCCAAATGTTTTGAAAGCATATCTATAGCTTTATCCGAGTCTCCACGGCGTGCCATTTCTGTCATCACATAGACCATATGATTAAAAGAATCCGGACGTACCACTTGATTTAGCGAGTCGGCATATAAAGTTCTCTGCTGTTCATAGGCAGGTGCCGTCTCGTGTTCTGAAGTATATTCGCTCAGGTATTGATATATCGCGCAATAGGTAGAATAATAATCCTCAAGCAAAGTGTTGGGAACAGAATCCCTCGGAATTGACTTCATAATTCCAAGAGCATCGGAAAAGAGTCCGGCGTGAGCAAAGACATCTGCTCTCTTTATCAAAAGTCGCATACGCTCCCCGGCGTCAGCCTCTACTGCCGGAAGACGCAGGTTGTAATTTATATAATACAACGTTGAATCGGCATTATAAGCATCAAATTCCGCTATCAGATTATTGATAATCTCAGTGCGCTTATTCTTGTCGGTAGTGAGGTCATAATCTCTCTTATACTTTACAATCCTCTCCTCTTTCAACTTCTCATAGTCACCGCTCCTTGCGATTTCTTCGTCAAGGTGTGTATAAAGGCTCTCCAATTCAGAGTCTTTATCAGCTTTCATATGATTACATGAAGTGATAAGTATAAGAATAATGAGAAGGAGATATGATTTCATACACGAGGCTTGGCTTTAACTGTGGAGATTATTAGTGTTGATACACCGGAATGTATCCGACAGCGAATGTTGAGCCATCGGACACATCCACAGTGGGTTTTGTAAAGTTAGCAATAAAATCCTTAACTACAAAAATTTTATTCTTTTATGAATATAGCAGCTTCAAGAGGAGGCAATTCAAACGTCGGAGAGGATGAGAAATCAATAGACTTGCCTGTAAGTACGTCCTTATACATACCTTCGGGAAGAGCGGAGGTGATCGAGAACTTCTTATTCTCATCACTGAAATTCAGTATCACCACAACATTCTCATCACCTAAGCTACGCTTGTAGGCATACACGGCATCATCCTCTGTAGTTGTAAGATTCGTAAGTGAACCGTTTTGTTTCCCTGTCCGCAAGGCTGGTTGAGTGTGCTTCAATCGGGTCAGAGTCTTTATAAGATTAGTCATCGTAGTGTCGCGACGACTCCAGTCAATCGGAGTTTTCTCTGCCAGCGACACTCTGCCACCGGATTTATACTGTATTTCCTGCCCATTATAGATCAGAGGCATACCATAGACAGTAAACTGTAACACAGTCAGTGGTTTCAGATACTTATGATACACAATGTCTTCACTTCCTCCCTGATCCTGGAGCACATCATGGTTGACGAGATAAACCATACGTGAGCGTCCTGCGTAGGGATTGGAGATGGTGTCATCCGGAGCTTTCGATTCCCCCTCCGTAAGTCCCTCATTGGCAAGGAGGGCACACGCCTCTCTGAGATTCTGAAGATTCTGCACCGAGTCGTTGGCAAAATGCTTCAACACTTTCTCTTGAAAGTCCCAGCAGTAATTATAGTCGAAATAGCCGTTCTTCACCAGCGACGGCTTTGAGGAATCTTCAGCAAGCCAACCTATACGTTTACCGTTTTTAAGTACTCTTTCAGAAGCCTTTCGCCATAGTTCCGGAGAGGGACCCGAAGCATAATCGCAGCGATAACCGTCAATATCAAAGTTGTCTACCCAATATTGCATAGCTTTTACCATCTCGTCCTGCATCTCCTCGTTGTCGCGGTCGAGTTCATAGACATCTTTCCATGCCCCTCCAAAAGGATGGACGAATTCTCCATTCTCTTTTGTGTAAAATTCAGGATGCGACTTCACCCACACATTGTCCATCGAAGTGTGATTGCCTACCCAATCAAACCAGATTTCCATACCATTGTCGTGGACGGTCTTTACAAGACTGCGCAGATCATCCTCTGTACCATTGTCGGGGTCAATCTTGGTATAATCTTTGATGGCATATGGACTGGAATATGGACCCCACTTACCGGTGTCGCCAAGCTCATATATAGGCATAAGCCATACCACGTCCACACCCAAATCCCTCAGACGTGGAATCTGGGCTTCCACACCTTTAAGATTACCCTCCGGTGAGAAATTACGCACAAATACTTCGTATATCACTCTGTTTTCGGGCACACGTTCCTCTGCCTGATGTGGCTTGCTCACACTGCAAGATAACAACACAGCTCCACACGCTGCTACTATCAGGCATCTCATCATACGATACAGCATATTATCAAATTGGTTTTAGAGTATATAAGTTTTTCAATAAATAATCCACGACCATTCGAAATAATCCACGTCTATTCAGCTCCAAAGTATCACCATTCCACAGACAGGCAAAACCCAACAAGCCGAAAAAGACAATAGCAAAGATACAGCAATAATCCCTAATCTCTAATCCTCTCACATCACAATCAAAAAAATCAAAATCTCAACACCATAATTATCAACCCTTTAACAATCCAAATATCTAACCCTTATAAAACCCCAGTCATATATGTCATTATCCCTTTTGTACTATCCTTAGACAGAATTTCGTCTGATTTTTACCAATCATCTCAAAAGCATTCCCGTTATGTATATTTATTTTGAGATTTTTATGCGAGATTTTAAAATGCGTAGCGATATTCTCACCAAATTTATGTATCTTCGCAACTACTATTAACAAATATGAGAGATTTATGAAAAGACGTGTGTTTACATTGGCGATAGGAATTATATTCGGAATCTTGGC
>CAMWIF010000080.1 GCA_947174225.1 uncultured Porphyromonadaceae bacterium
GATCAGATGTGGCATGGAGCTTTCCCTATGGGTACTTTCCTCGTGAACGTGATAGGCTGTTTCATCATTGGTCTCTTCTTTGGTCTTTTGGAACACGCCAAGGTTATGACTCCAAGCCAGAATGTGCTCCTCATCACCGGTTTCTGCGGTGGTTTCACAACTTTCTCCTCATTTGCCGACGATATGTGGGTACTCGGCTCAAAAGGCGATTGGGGCACATTTGCTCTCTATCTCGTGCTGAGCGTAGTTATCGGTATTCTCTGCGTATGGGCAGGACGCGCAATAATTCGATAATAAATAGTTTAATATAATTCATTTGTCAAATGCCTACACCGCCATTAGCTTTGCAAGGCTAATGGCGGTTTTTCTGTTTTGCAGCTATGATATTAAATATTACTCTGAAAATTTGGTAATGTTGTCATTTTTCTATTAATTTGCGAAACATTTCAAGATAAGAATATGTTTATATAAGTAAACTTTTGCAGTTGCAAGGGCTTTGCTGACATCATAAAAATCATCTAATCTAAAAGATTATGCATTTTACCCCAAGAGAACAAGACAAGCTTACTCTGCTGATGGTAGGACTCATCGCGGAGCGTAGACTTAAGAAAGGTCTCAAGCTTAATTATCCTGAGGCCGTAGCTTATATCACCAGTGCGGCACTTGAAGGAGCACGCGAAGGAAAAACTGTTGAGGAGGTTATGCACGATGCCGCTCAGGTTCTCACCAAAGAACAGGTGATGGAGGGCGTTGCAGACATGATTACGCTTCTTCAGGTTGAGGCTGTATTCACAGACGGCAGTCGCCTTGTAAGTATCCATCATCCTATCAAGTAAAGTCAACCAGAGTTACAAACAGTAAATTCTTACCTTTATGGCCCAAGATAATAATACAGCTGCTGCTCCTGCCAATGAGAGCTACAGCACCCCATATGGAGTATATCCCGGAAAGCCTGACATCGCTTACCCCAACACTCCCGGGTTCACACCCAAAGATTATGTGCCCGTAGGAGGCGTTATCCTTCAGGATTCTCCTATTGAGTATAATGTTAACCGTCGTACAGTTAAGCTCACAGTTCGCAATACCGGTGACCGTCCTGTTCAGATTGGTAGCCACTTCCACTTCTTCGAAGTAAACCGTTATATGGAGTTTGATCGTCCAAAGGCTTTTGGATATCACCTTAATATTCCTGCCACCACTGCTATTCGTTTTGAGCCGGGTGAGGAGAAAGAGGTAGAACTCGTCACATATGCCGGCAAAGTTCGCGTTATCGGCTTCAATGACCTCGTTAACGGTTATGCCGGACTTGAAGATACTCCGTCATTCTATCCGAAGCATATTGCAGCCGTACGTCGTATGCAGGAGTATGGCTTCAAGAGCCAGCCTGAGGATGCTTCAGAGGCAGAGTACACAGAAAACGAAATCAAAAAATAAAGACCACTTTCTGATATGGCAACAATTTCAAGACAAGAATATAATAATCTTTTCGGCCCCACAGTGGGTGATAAGATCCGTCTCGGCAATACCGATCTTTATGTCGAGATTGAAAAAGACCTCCGTGTTTACGGTGATGAGGTGGTCTATGGCGGTGGTAAAACTCTTCGTGACGGTATGGGCCTCGCCAATGAATGCACAGAAGATGCAGGCAGCCTTGACCTCGTGATTACTAACGTCACAATCCTTGATCCTATCTTAGGTGTAGTTAAAGCTGATGTAGGTGTAAAGGACGGTAAGATTGCAGGTATCGGCAAAGCCGGTAATCCCAATATTATGGAAGGCGTAACTCCCACATTGGTTACAGGTCCTTCTACTGACGCCATTTCCGGTGAGCATATGATTCTGACTGCTGCCGGTATTGACGGTCACGTACACTTCGTATCTCCTCAGCAGGCTGTTAACTGCCTCTCTAACGGTATCACAACTCTTATCGGCGGTGGTATCGGTCCTACAGATGGCTCTAATGGCACGACTATCACTTCCGGACGTTGGAATCTTCATAAGATGCTTGAGGCAGCTGAAAGTCTTCCTATTAATATGGGCTTCCTTGCCAAGGGTAACTGCTCAGGTCATGAAGTGCTCCGCAACCAGATAGAATCAGGTGCTTGCGGTTTCAAGATCCATGAGGACTGGGGTTCAACACCCGCTGCTATCCGCAGCTGTATGGAATGTGCCGACAATTACGATGTGCAGGTAGCCATCCACACTGATACACTCAACGAGAGTGGTTACGTAGAGGATTCTATCGCTGCTATCGACGGTCGCACTATCCACACATATCATACCGAGGGTGCAGGTGGTGGTCATGCTCCTGACTTGTTGAAGATTGCTTCAATGTCAAACGTGCTTCCTTCATCTACCAACCCGACTCTTCCTTTCGGTATCAACTCTCAGGCAGAGCTGTTTGATATGATTATGGTTTGTCATAACCTCAACCCGACTATTCCTTCTGACGTGGCATTCGCAGAGAGCCGTGTTCGTCCGGAAACTCAGTCGGCTGAGAATGTGTTCCATGATCTTGGTATCATCTCAATGGTATCATCCGACTCTCAGGCTATGGGTCGTGTGGGTGAATCATTCATGCGTACATTCCAGATGGCTTCCTATATGAAGCAGGTTCGCGGTAAGCTCAAAGAGGATTCAGACAACAACGATAATTTCCGTGTGCTCCGCTATCTCGCTCAGATAACTCTTAACCCCGCTATCTGCTACGGCATCAGTGATGTCCTTGGTTCTATCGCAGTGGGTAAGATGGCAGACCTCGTGCTTTGGGAGCCTGCATTCTTCGGTACCAAGCCTCAGCTCGTTATCAAGGGTGGTCTTATCAACTGGGCAAATATGGGTGATCCCAACTCTTCACTCACCACTCCCCAGCCTAAGATTATGCGTCCGATGTTCGGTGCGAAGGGTCTTGCTCTTCCCGAGACTCGTATGTCTTTCGTTTCTAAGGCTTCCTATGATCTCGGCATCAAGGAGAAACTCGGTCTCGAGTCTATCATTTATCCTGTCCACGGTGTTCGTCAGCTTGGTAAGGCTAATATGGTTCGCAATACCGCAACTCCGCATATCGAGGTTAATCCCGAGACATTCGATGTAACTGTAGACGGCTACAGAGCATACGTTCCGCCGGCAAAAGAATTGCCGTTGGCTCAGCTCTACTGGTTCAGCTAATCTTCAGCTACGGGTAAGCATTTCTTAAAATTGCATTATTGAAATCTTGCGAAAGTCAAGAAATATCTAACGGCAGGAGGGGGCATACTGCCTCCCCCTGCTATTGTTCTATATATCCCACTTAACCAATCTCCTCACCTAAAAATCATGAAAGTTTACAATGAAATTCTTGGCAATATGAATATCTCCCCCGAATGGAAGGAGAGACTTGAAACTGCCGAAATAGACTATATTTTCCTTGACCAATGGACTGCCCAGAAATCGCGTTTCTTGGGTAAGGGAGTGAGTGGTGAGGAATATCCGATTGCTCTTGCACGTCATTCACAGATTGTGGATGGAGATATTATCTCCTATGATCCGGATACAAACAAAGCCGTAGTGTTGCGTATTGAGCTAAGCCCGGTGCTTGTGATTGATATGAGCGCGTTGGCAGAAAAGGATCACGATACCATTATCCGTGTCTCCGTAGAGTTAGGCCATGCTATTGGAAATCAACACTGGCCTGCGGTAGTGAAAGGTACCAAAGTCTATGTTCCTTTGACAGTGGATAAGAAAGTTATGCTGTCAGTTATGGAGACTCACCATATTGAGGGAATCACCTTCGATTTCCAGAAGGGGTTGGAAATCATACCCTATCTTGCTCCGCATGAGATTCGTCGTCTGTTCGGAGGTGCCGGTCACGAAAGCCATTCACACGAACACGGTCATATTGTCCATGCCCATGAGCATACTCACGGAGGCGTAACTCACGTTCATGAACATACTCATGATGGAGTAACCCATGTTCACGAGCACACTCACGACGGTGTGACCCACGTCCACGAGCATACTCATGACGGTGAGGCTCATGTTCATGAGCATATGCATGATGGGCAGCTGGATAATCATAATCATCAACATTAATGCTTTTCCTAAGCTATGTCCGACAATAATATGGTAGCCGTAATGCGGCTTCTCCAATTTACTGATTCGGCTTTTCCGGTTGGAACCTTCTCTTTCTCAAACGGTCTGGAAACTGCATCGTTTGAGTCTATTGTGACCGACGCGTCTTCGCTTGAAGCATTTGCCCGTGCACAGGCTCATCAGGCTGCAACCAGCGACGGTGTGGCTGCTCTCCATGCATATAGAGCATATCTTAAAGGTGAGTATGAGGCTATACAAGATATAGACCGTTATCTTATCATGTTTAAGATGAACGCCGAGGCAAGGATGATGATTAAAAGAATGGGCAAGAAATTGGCTGAACTTGGAGTAAGGCTATTCGATGCTCCTTTAATCTCACAATGGCTGAAAGATATAAAGGAGGATAAGGTGCCAGGCACGTATCCTGTAGCTCAAGGCCTTATTTTTGCCGCTGCCGGAATAGGAGAAAAGGAATTGTTTTGCAGTCATCAGTACGGAGTCGTCAATATGGTTTTGGGGGCGGCTTTAAGGTGTGTTAAAGTCTCGCATTATGACACGCAGTTAATCCTTGAAAAAATAGCAAACGAGGTAAGCGATCTTTATGATAAGGTAGCGCAGATGGATTTGAAAGATATGAATGCTTTTTATCCCGAACTCGATATTCTTGCCTCGCTGCATGAAAAGGGTAATATGCGAATGTTTATGAACTGATGGATAGACAGGAAGCTGAAAACCGAATATTTTAAAACTGAAATAACGATAAAACGATATATGTCTCAAACATGTAGAATAGGAATCGGCGGTCCGGTCGGTTCCGGAAAAACTGCTCTTATTGAAGCTATAACTCCCCGTCTTTTAGAACTTGGACAAAAGGTTCTTATCATAACCAACGATATAGTCACCACTGAAGATGCGAAGCATGTAAGAAAAACTTTAAAGGGTATTCTTGTTGAGGATAAGATCATAGGTGTAGAGACTGGAGCTTGCCCTCACACAGCGGTTAGGGAAGACCCTTCGATGAATATTGCAGCTGTGGAGGAGATGGAGGAGAAATTCCCAGATACTGACATTGTTCTGATTGAGAGTGGTGGTGATAACCTTACACTGACGTTTTCTCCTGCGCTTGTGGATTTCTTTATCTACGTAATAGATGTGGCAGCCGGTGATAAGATACCCCGCAAGGATGGTCCAGGCATCTCACAAAGTGACATACTTGTAATTAATAAGACTGATCTTGCTCCATACGTACACGCAGATTTGAGTGTCATGGATCACGATTCCAAGCTTATGCGCCCCGGAAAGCCATTTGTATTTACCAATTGTATGACGGGTGAGGGCATACAGGAGTTGGTTGATCTTATCTTTAAGATGGCTCTCTTCGACAAGGCAGAGAATAAATAGAGCCTCATATGATAGAGCAGAAGAAAGAGAAAACCTTAGCCCCTGAGGTTGATTTCTCTAATGCAAAAGAGATGGCTCCTTATCTTGAGGAGCCAAAAGCTATGTACGTAGGAGCACCAGGAAAACATGGTTACTTACGTCTTGGCTTTGAATTGGACAGTACAGGCAAAAGTATTCTTAGGGATCTTGACAGGCGTCATCCGCTTATTGTGCAGCAGGAGCTGTATTTTGATGAAGGTATGCCTGAGATGCCGTGTGTTTATATCCTTTCGTCGGGTGGTCCGAATGTGGATGGCGACCGTTATCGTCAAGACATCACCGTAAAAAAGGATGCCTTTGCTTGGGTCTCTACGGGAGCTGCCACGAAGCTGGCTGAGATGCGCTACAACTATTCCGGTCTGATTCAGAATATAGTGTTGGAAGATAATGCTTATCTGGAATTTATGCCGGAACCTATGATACCTTGTCGCCACACACGCTTCATATCCGACACACGTCTCTGCGTCGCTGAGACAGCCACAGTATTTTATTCTGAGATATTCATGGGTGGCAGAAAGTATTACAAAGAGGGAGAGCTGTTTCAGTATGATATACTCTCGGTTTGTAGTCACGGAGAACGTCCGGACGGTACCCAGCTGTTCCGAGAGAAGTTTGTGATTGATCCAACTGTAGAGCATCCGAGAAATCTCGGTGTGATGGGGCATTTTGACGTATTTGCCAATGTGCTTGTAGTGACACCTAAGGATATGGCTGACGTAATATACGACAAAACAAACGTATTTATCGATAAGAAACTTGCTGCCGGAATAACTCGCCTGCCAAATGATGCCGGACTTCTGTATAAGGTTTTGGGTATGGAGCCGGGTCCCGTGAAAAAGATGGTTAGGGACTTCTGCAGCACAGTAAGGCAGGTTGTAAAAGGTAAACCGGTACCGCCTGAATTTCCTTGGCGCTAACTTTACTTACGAGTCTTTACGGGTTTAGTTAAGCGAATAAAAACGACATCCCCCACGCACTTTGCGTGGGGGATGTCGTTTTTATTCGCTGTCTTGTCAAAGACCGGTTAATTGCGCAGAGAAATTAGATATTCTCACTGATTTCGGGTGTCTCTTGTGGAGCCGGCATATCTTTACCCTCTTTGATAAAGAATACGCAGAAACCTCCGATAATTATCATCACACCTGCTACAAACATCATTCTCCATTCGGGGGCAAGACCGGTTGTTGTGCTCATAAGTGAAAGAATCCAACCGCCGGCGAGTGCTGCTATAATCTGAGGTAGACAGATTGTGCAGTTAAAGAGTCCGAGGTATGCTCCGATATTTCCGCCTTTGAGAGAGTTGGTAAGGATTGTGAAAGGCCAAGCAAGCATAGCAGCCCAACCACAACCGATAAGGATAAAGGCGATGAAGAGGAGATACTGGTTGGTCATAAATGACATCAGGATGAAGCCGACACCTGCCAATACGAGACTGAGGAAGTAGGAGAACTTACGGCTCTTGAACTTGGGAAGCATAATTGCCCATACTACGGAGCCTAAAGCCTGAATTGCGTAAAGAAGACCTACCCAGTTGCCGGCATCGTTATACTGGGGAGAAGCGGCGTTAAGTACTGTCCTTGTGTCGTATGAAAGCTGGGCTGCATTGGCGATGTCAACAGATGAGGCGTCTTCGATTGCTAAAGTTCCATCGGGATTGTTGACCACGATTGCAGCTTCAGTAAGTTTAACAGGACCCTGGAGGCGTGAGAGGTAATCCTTTATAACTACGTTTGAACAATCGGCTATAGCCTTACCATCAATTACGAGAGACTTGACATCAGTAAGGTTCTGATCAAATTTCACTTTTGCAAAGCCCTTATCGTCGTTCACAATCATATGGTCTTTGACGATGGTGTCATTACCGTTGATCACTACTTGGGAAGCAGGATAGAATACACCGCCAGCTTGTACACCCTGAGCGAGTGCTTGCCCGTGGCTTACGATAAGCACGGAATCACCAATGAGAATGTTCTTGGCATCATAGAGATTATTACCGTCACGCACACCGACAACATTGTCGGTAGTAGGAGTGGCAAAGGCATTGTGGGCAACTGTATTGGTGGCATATGTCCATAAGAAAAGGAAAGCGAACCAGCAGAAGAACTGCACAAGACCTACAGTCCAGAAAGTCTTAGGAGCATTGGCTAAAAGTTTGAATACGCCCGGGCTCTTGGTCTTCTCCTGTGTGTTGCCGCCTCCATTGTATTCGTTGTATACCTGAGGTGGCCACTCCTTAATCTTAATGAGAGAGTAAATCACACATAAGAGCAGTATCGCTGCACCGATATAGAAAGACCAGATTACTGTGGGGGGTACGACACCGTGCGGAGCAGTGTTCTGCAAACCAATCCAACCGAGACAGATCGGGAAGATGTAACCTATGACAGAACCTGAGTTGCATAAGAAGCTTTGGATAGAGTAGGCGAGGCCTTTCTGTTTTTCGTTGACCATATCACCGACGAGCATCTTGAAGGGCTGCATCGCCATATTGATGGAGGTGTCGAGCAGCATGAGGGCGATAAGGCCGAAGAGAATGGCACTTGAGATGGTGAAATGGAAACTACCGGCATTGGGAAGGAGGCACATCACAATCACAGCGATTGTGGCTCCGAGAATAAGATAGGGGAGGCGGCGCCCAAAGCGGTTCCAAGTGCGGTCGCTCATCATTCCGACTACGGGCTGTACCACCAATCCCATGAGCGGTGGAAGAATCCAGAAATAACTCAAGTCATGAGGGTCGGCGCCGATGGTTGTGAAAATACGCGAGACATTTGCGCTCTGAAGAGCATACGCGATTTGGACACCGAAGAATCCGAAGCTAAGGTTCCATAGCTTCCAGAAGCCAAGATCAGGTTTTGTTCTCATTAGTATACGATTTTAGTTAATAAAATTTCATAGTGGATCCTTTTCAGAAACAATTTGGCTGTAAAGCCATGCTATTTCTTCTGCCCAGATAAGTTCGTCGGGAGTTTCAAGGATTAGAGGTATATTGTCGAAACGAGGATCATTCATAAGCCGTGTGAAAAATGCTTTACCAAGTGTACCTTTCCCTATACTTTCATGGCGGTCGATCCTTGAGCCAAGTTTTCGCTTATCGTCGTTGAGATGCATACCTCTCAGGTAATTGAAACCAATAACCTCATCAAAAAGTTTCCAGGTTTGGTCATAAAGTTCAGGAGTCACGAGGTCGAAACCTGCTGAATAAGCATGACAAGTGTCAATACAAACCCCGATTCTGGATTTATCTTCGACCTTGTTGATTATGTGGGCAAGCTGTTCGAAGGAATGTCCTACGTTGCTTCCTTGACCTGCCACATTTTCCAATACAGCCGTTACGCCCTTAGTCTTGTCAAGTGTCACATTAATCGATTCTGCGATTTTATCAAGACATTCTTCTTCCGAGATTTCATTTAGGTGGCTTCCGGGATGGAAGTTCAGCATAGTTAAGCCAAGCTGTTCGCAACGTCTCATCTCGTCGAGAAAGGATTTTCTTGATAATTTCAATTTTTTCTCGTCAGGACTGCCAAGATTGATAAGAAAATTATCATGTGGGAGAATAACTTCCGGAGTGAAGCCGTAGAGTTCACAGTTTCGCTTGAATAATTCTGCCTCTTCCTCAGATATATCTTTTGAAACCCAGCGAGAGCTGTTTCCGGTAAAGAGGGCAAAAGCTTTCGCTCCAATGGCCTGAGCCTCTACCGGAGCATTTGAAACTCCTCCGGCCACGCTCACATGTGCACCAATATATTTCATTTAGTAAGAATTTATTTAGTTTAGCATAGGGG
>CAMWIF010000081.1 GCA_947174225.1 uncultured Porphyromonadaceae bacterium
CATACCCTATAACGACTTGTTTTATATACAAAAACATTAAAGGATACAAAATGAAAAAAACGAATATCGGAAACCGACTGGCTCTTTATCCGATGCCCGTCACAGTAGTAGGTACAATGGATGGTGACAAACCCGAATGGCTACAGATTGACCATGTAGGAATAATCGGCCACAACCGTGTGCTGCTAAGTATGTTCAACAAGCACCATACCAACCCTGCCATAAAGGCATCAAAAAAACTTTCCATTAACCTCGTTGACCGCAATCTTCTGCCTAAAGCCGACTATGTAGGCTCTGTAAGTGGTGAAAAGATTGACAAGTCGGAAGTGTTCGACTTCCATATCGGAGAAGGGGGTACACCTGTAATCGAAGCCTCCCCGCTGACAATGGAATGTGATGTGGTGGAGATGTTTGAGATGGAAGGGTTCGACAATTTCATCTGTTCTATCTCCAACACCTATGTGGCAGACGAAGCTCTGGATAAGGACGGACATATCGACTATACCAAGTTGAATCTGGTACTTTTCGAGATGCCTACCTACTCTTATCTCGAAATGGGACCGGTAATTGGAAAATGTATGAAAATGCACTGAAAATAAAATTATGGAAACAGTTAAATTACCTCCTATCGCATTAGGAACATGGTCGTGGGGCTCAGGAATGGCTGGGGGCGACCAAGTGTTCGGCAATCATCTTGATGCCGAAAATTTAAAATCAGTATTTGAAGCAGCCTATGATCACGGCTTGACAATGTGGGATACTGCGACAGTCTATGGTATGGGTGCCTCAGAGGATATTCTCGGCGGCTTCATAAATAATTATCCACGTAAGGATTTTATAATCTCTACTAAATTCACACCTCAGATTGCACCGGAAACAGCCAATCCGGTTGAAACAATGTGTGAAGATAGCTGTCGTCGACTTCACACAGACTACATTGACATTTACTGGATTCACAATCCAGCAGACGTAGAGAAGTGGACACCGGGACTTATAGCTCTCTTGAAGAGCGGTATGGTAAAGAGAGTAGGTGTCTCTAACCATAATCTTGCCCAGATAAAACGCGCTGACGAGATTCTCCGTGAAGCAGGTTACCGGGTATCGGCTGTTCAGAATCATTTCAGCCTTCTCTATCGCTCTTCAGAAAAAGCCGGCATACTTGAATACTGTAAGGAGAACAATATAGACTTCTTCGCTTATATGTGCCTTGAGCAAGGTGCGCTTTCAGGTAAATATGGCACGAACAATCCTATGCCGGAGGGAAGCGCAAGAGCTGCCACCTATAACCCCATACTCGACAAGTTGGATAATCTCATCGCAGCAATGAAGGAAATAGGAGAAGCTCATAACGCCACGGTACCTCAGATTGCTATAGCCTATGCAATCAATAAAGGCACGTATCCCATTATCGGCGTGACTAAGCCTCGCCATGTTGAAGAAGCGGCAGCCGCTGCAAAGATAAAGCTGACCCAAGAGGAAATTGCCACGCTCGAAAAACTGGCAGATGAAACCGGCGTTGACACCAAAGGCTCCTGGGAAAATCATATGAGCTGATGCTCCATTCTCCTTTTCATCAGTTTAAGCATAAAGACAGCTTTAATATAAATTAAGGCGATGTGCCAATTTATGACACATCGCCTTTTTTATATTTCCTATCTTTAACTTAACTCAGTTAAAACTATAAGGAAAGTGTAGCTCTAAACTGTGTCGGACTGAGACCTGTCATACGCTTAAACATTCTTGAGAAATGTTGAGGATGCTGAAAGCCCAACTGATATGCTATTATGCTGACGTCATCATTTGTACATGCTAAACATTGTTGAGCATAGTCTATAATACGTCGAGATATGATTTTTTGTGCAGTCTTTCCTGTCTCCTTCTTAACTATATCACCGAAATACCCCGGTGTAAGATTGAATAATTCAGCAAAATAATTAACTGTAGGAATACCACCTTTTGATTGGCCGGAATCAAAATATTCTTTTAACGCTGTTTCGAATTTATTAAGAATATCTGAATTGATTTTACTTCGGTTAGTAAACTGTCGATCATAGAAACGACCAAGATAATCTAACAATACTTGAATATGACCGGACACAATATCTATTGTATGCGAATCAATCGGATATTCAATCTCAGTCTTAATCCGATTTAAACAGTCAACGAATATTCTCCTTTCCTCTACTGAAAGATGTAGCGCTTCACGTTGGGAATAGTCAAAAAAACTGTAATTCCTAATTTTAAATGAGAGTAAAGTACTATGCACCAAATCTGGATGAAACATCAAACCGATTACATTAGGTGCCTTTTCGTCAACCTCAGTATCTACACTTATTAATTGTCCTGGAGAAAAGCTGACCACTGTACCTTCCCGACAATCGCACGGCTGTCTGCCATATTTAACTGTACAGTTCTCTCCGTTTTTGAGGAATAAAGCATAAACACCATAATCCATCTGAACATGATTAACCATTCGTGTCGCCAAATTAAGATTCACAACGGTCACTAACGGATGTTGTGTCTGAAGACCATACAGTCTGTTATATGCTTCTATTGAATCAAGTTTGACTATTGTTTTACTTTCTTTCATCTTGCAAAGTTAAGTCATTTCCGGTGCAAATATGAGCCTATCAGCGATTGGGGTAAGTATTGCCATAATCAGGGTCGGTATTTACCCTGTTTTAGTGCTAACTTTGCACGTAATTAATCAGTTATAATTATAAAACAGATTACTAAACAAAATAAATTATGAAAATACTAAAACCGCTAATGGCATTGGCAATAGCCACAAGCGCAATTATCCCAACCTCAATTATGGCAACCGCACAAGATACTTACGATTATGTAAAACCCGCAGGAGCCGATAATTTCTATCATACCTATAACGCAAAAGAGCAAAAAGTATCATTCCTCAACCAATATAAGATGAAGGTTGCGGGCACACTATTCATACCTAATTCCCTTAAACCGGGCGACAAATATCCCGCCATCATCGTTGGTCATCCTATGGGTGCGGTAAAGGAACAGAGTGCTATGCTCTATGCGCAGAAGATGGCAGATGCCGGCTTCGTCACCCTTGCCATCGACCTTCCTTTCTGGGGAGAAAGCGAAGGGAAACCACGCAACGCTGTAAGTCCCGATATGTATGCCGAAGCGTTCAGTGCAGCCGTAGATTATCTCGGCACTCGTCCTTTCGTCAACCGCAACGAGATTGGTGTCATAGGAATATGTGGCAGCGGTAGCTTCGCCATAAGTGCAGCCAAGATAGATCCGCGAATGAAAGCCATAGCCACAGTGAGTATGTATAATATGGGCAACGCCAACCGCCACGGACTCCACAAGTCCCTATCGGTTGAGCAGCGTAAAGCCATAATAGCCGACGCGGCAGAGAAAAGATATGCCGAATTTGAAGGCGCAGAACCGGAACTGACAAGTGGCACGGCAAACGAATGGAGCGAATCACTCGATCCTATCCAGAAGGAATTTTATGAGTTTTACCGCACTCCGAGGGGCGAGTACACTCCGGAAAGGGCAACCACTACCACCACTACTCACCCTACCCTGACCTCCAACGTGAAATTCATGAACTTCTATCCCTTCGAAGACATTGAGACCATTTCGCCGCGTCCGATGCTATTCATCACCGGTTCGGAAGCCCACTCCCGTGAGTTTAGCGAAGATGCCTACGCCAAGGCAGCGCAACCCAAAGAACTCGTTGTGATTCCCGGAGCCGGACACGTTGATCTTTACGACCGTACCGACCTTATACCCTTCGACAAACTGATTACATTCTTCAAGAGGAACCTCACCCAACAACCCTGATCACCCTCTAAACCGATAGGTTATGAAAAAGACATTTTTATTAATCGCGATTACACTAATTTCGTTTATGGCACACGCACAGAGTAAAATCACGCTGACAGTCGGCAACAATTCCATGACTGCCACATTGGCTGACAACGACGCTACACGGTCATTGCTTGACCTGCTGGCTAAAGGACCCGTCACAATCAATATGGACGACTACGGCGGTTTCGAGAAAGTAGGAGCCTTACCCCAGTCACTCCCGACCTCCAACACCCAGATCACTACCCAGCCGGGCGACATTATGCTCTATCAGGGACATAATATGGTAATCTTCTACGGCACTAACTCCTGGAGCTACACCCGACTCGGCAAGATAGACGGTGCCACCGCCGATAATGTCCGCCAATTCCTCGGCAACGGAAACATCACCCTAACCCTTTCATCCGACCCTGCCGGAATCGACGAAATCTCCGCAGACACTCACAAAGCACAGAAAGTCTACGACCTGAAAGGCAACCTCATCACCGCCCGTCCCCTCCCCGCCGGCATCTACATCATCAACGGCAAGAAAACCTTGATAAAGTAATCCTAATAAATCCCCTTTACTGATGCAAAAATCCTGCGTGGACTTCCATACAGGATTTTTTGTTTGATAGGATATAAAACGATGATGGCACTTTCTCACGAAAATGCCATCATCGTTACGAAATATTCTTAAGTTCGGGGAAAGTGGGCGATTACGGATTCGAACCGCAGACCCTCTGCTTGTAAGGCAGACGCTCTAAACCAGCTGAGCTAATCGCCCGATTGCGAGTGCAAAGTTAGAGCATATTTTCGAAACTACCAAATTTTTTTACTAATTTTGTAGAAAAATTTTTCACTTTCTTTTGTCATAAGCTATCATTCCACAATGAATCAGCAATTTATGACCTTGAAAAAATTTTTAAATTTTTTATGGTAAAAGAGATAAAAATAGAAGATTTCGACTATAATCTGCCCGATGAGCGGATTCCCAGGCATCCCCTTGCTCAAAGAGATGCCTGCAAACTGCTCCTCTTCCGCCCCGATGAAGTAATCGCTCACCGTAAATTTTCAGAGCTTCCCGACCTTCTTCCCCCCGGAACGATGCTTGTATGCAACGACACCCGCGTAATAAATGCACGAATCTCCTTCTTCAAGTCAACCGGGTCAAGAATTGAAGTCTTCCTTCTCGAACCAATCGACCCCTCAGATTATGTTCTCACGTTCCAGACCCGTGGCAAATGTGTCTGGAACTGCCTTGTCGGCAATCTCAAACGTTGGAAAGCCGGCAGCCTTACCCTCGAAATAAAACCGGAGGGCTTCGAAAAGCCTTTCACACTCTCCGCCACCCGCCTTCATCCCACCGAAGGAAATGGTCAGGCAATAGAGTTTACTTGGGATAACCCTGAAGCTACTTTCGCAACCGTGGTTGAGGCTGCGGGCTTCATACCCATACCCCCCTATCTGAAACGCGACTCCGAGGAGAGCGACCTTTCCGACTATCAGACCGTCTACGCCGATGTGAAAGGCTCCGTAGCTGCACCCACAGCCGGACTCCACTTCACGCCTGAAGTCTTTGCCGATCTTGCTGCCCACGCGATACCCGTAGGTAAACTTACCCTCCACGTGGGAGCCGGCACATTCCAACCCGTGAAAGCCGAGCATATTGGTGAACATCCTATGCACACAGAGACTTTCTCCATCTCGCGCCGACTTCTCGAAGACCTCATCAAGCACAAAGAGCAACGCCGACCCCTCGCCGCAGTAGGCACTACATCGGTGCGCACCCTCGAATCCCTTCCGATTTTAGGGGCCCAGCTCCTCAGAGGCGACGAATCCCTCCACGTAGACCAATGGACTGGCTATACATCTGAAACCATCTCCTGCAACACCATAGAGGCTTTACGCGCCATTCTGACCCATATGGAAGCGAATGGACTCGACTCGCTGACTGCCTCCACCGCGATAATGATTGCCCCCGGGTTCAAATGGAGAATGGTAGACATTATGGTCACAAATTTCCATCAGCCACAGTCAACACTCCTGCTCCTTGTCTCCTCCTTCATCGGCGGCACGGATTACGATTCTTCCTCCCCGCGCTGGCGCAGGGTCTACAACGAAGCTATGGAAAACGGCTACCGTTTCCTATCCTATGGGGATGCCTGCCTCCTCTTCCGAGCTTCCGCAGACCCTACCGACTATTAATTCATTACCCAACACCCCCCATCCGACTATGAGTAATTATATCGACCTCCCTGCCTCGAAAAGCATAGGCGCACGTTTCCTCGCAGCCTCCTATTTCTCCGGAACTCTGCTCCAATGCCGTCAATTCAACGACTGCGACGACCTCAAAGTGATACAGAAGGCTCTCCAAGACCTCTACACGAGCTGTCAGAACGTAGCCGCCGAACCGACCGTACTCGACATTCACGCATCCGGCACAGCGTTCCGTTTTATGGCTGCAATCGCCACCTCCACCCCCTCTGCCAACGTCATACTTACCGGCACACCGCGTCTGTGCTCACGTCCTATGACTCCTCTACTCGATGTGCTACGTCAAGCCGGTGCCCGGATCGAAGCACTCGGAGAAAACGGCACGGGGGCCTACAAAATCAGCGGAGGGGCGCTTAAAGGGGGCGACTTCGAGATTCGGGGAGACGTCAGCTCACAGTTTATATCTGCCCTTATGTTGGCTGCTCCGACTTGGAAGGGAGGTATGCGTCTGCGCTTCACCACCCCACTCGTCTCGCGTCCGTATGCTGAGATGACAGCCAGTGTGATTCGCGATTTCGGAATAGAGGTGGAGCTTTCAGAAACGGGGGTGACAGTGAAAGAGGGGAAGTACATTGCACCCGCCAATTTCCGCGTGGAAGCTGACTGGAGCGCAGCGGGTTTCATCTACGAGGCAGCCGCATTCAAGTTGTGGTCCGTGTGGATTTCCGACCTTGTGAGTCCGGAAATCTCTATGCAGGGTGATGCCGCTACAGCCAAAATCTATCGCAGACTCGGGGTGAAATCAGAGTTCAAAGAAGACTGTGCCGAAATACAACGCTATTACGATCTCCCCGACGACCTCAATCTCGACCTCACCCATAATCCCGACTTAGTGCCAGCTTTGATGCTCAGTTGCGCTTTCAACACTGTCCGCTTCCATTTTACAGGTGTGCGTAACCTCCGGCTCAAGGAATCCGACCGTCTCGCGGCTATGCAGACAGAGTTGATGAAGTTCGGCTTCCCCATAAAGGTAGGTGAGGATTATATAGAATGGCAAGGTGGTGTGTGGTCACACGACCACGATTTCGTGATCGAAACCTACGATGACCACCGCATTGCTATGGCATTCGCGATAAGCGCACTGCGCAAAGGGACGGTCAAAATCGCCAATCCCGATGTGGTTGACAAATCCTTCGCCAATTTCTGGGAACAGCTGCCCAAACTCGGCTTGAAATGCAAGCGCGAAGGCAACATAATGATTGTGGAGAAAGAGGATAATTGGCTTTACTAAAACCTTTCCTTATCTCTGGAAACCCTCATCTTTAATCTCCTAAAGCTCGTATCTTCAATCTCTGGATACTCGTATCTTTAATCTCTTGAATCAAGTTTTACAAACTCTAACTCTATCGAAATAAAATGAGAGGAGCATTAGTGATATTCGCAGCGATGGTAGTAATAGGCATTGCGCTTTATCTAATCGATATATTTTACTATCGTCGTAAGCAACCTACACAACAAGTAAATAAAAGTGATGACACATTATCATCACCCACAGGGTCACAAACCTCTGACAATATACCCGCTCCAACAGCTCTAACCGCCTCTACCGGTGATGATGGAGGTGAGGGTTGCTGTGGAATGCATATGGTATGTGAAAAAACCAACCTCTCCCCTCTCACGGGAGAGATAGTATATTACGACGACGAGGAACTCGACCGTTTCCGTGGCCGTGAGCCTGAGAGCTACACAGCGGAAGAAACGGAGGAGTTCCGAGACGTATTAATGACCCTCTTGCCGGAAGACGTAGCCGGCTGGAGTCGAAGCATACAAGTAAGGGAAATCGCTCTCCCCACCGAAGTGCGCGATGAGCTCCTCCTCATCGTCAGCGAGCTCCGCCACCTCTGAGAAATATCCATACCTATACCCACTACAAAACTTGACTCTATGGAAAAACTGGATTACCCTGTCAGCACCGCCAATTTTGAAAGAATCCGCACAGAAGGCTTTATCTATGTTGACAAAACGCAATATATATATTCTCTTGTCAGCAAGTCGGGTTTCTACTTTCTGAGTCGGCCACGCCGATTTGGGAAAAGCTTGCTATTGTCTACCATAGAGTCTTACTTCTTAGGCAAAAAAGATTTGTTCAAAGGATTGGCAATCGATAATTTGAAATCCGGAGAATGGCTGTCCTATCCCGTATTGCATCTTGATTTGAGCGGCAAAGCTTACGTTGATAAAAATAGCCTCACAAGCCTTCTTGATATGCACCTCCAAGCGTGGGAAGCAGAGTATGGAATTAGTAACCCCCGTCAAGCTGTAGATGAGAGATTCAATGTGGTTATTGAGACAGTGGCAGCAAAGAGTGGGAAAAAGGTTGTGGTATTAGTCGATGAATATGACAGTCCACTTTCAGATTCAATCGGAAACGAAGAGTTACAAGAACTTTTTCGCAACCAACTTCACGGATTCTATTCCGTGCTCAAGAAAACTGAGAAGCATATCCAATTCTGTATGCTTACAGGAGTAACTAAATTTGGTAAAGTATCAGTATTCAGCGGATTGAATAATCTGCGCGACATATCTCTTGAAAACAAATATGCCGGCATTTGCGGTGTAACAGAAGAGGAGCTGCATAAATATTTTATGTCTGGAATCGAAGACTTGGCTGACGCGGAGGGCTGGAATGTGGAAGAGACCTTAGAGCGATTAAAATTCAATTATGACGGCTACCACTTCTCCAAATCTCTCCTTGATGTCTACAATCCCTATAGTGTCATTAATGCTCTCGCCAAACAGGAAATTGCTGATTACTGGTGCGCGTCAGGGATGCCGACCCTTCTTTCCAAGTCGCTGAAGAACACCGATTATAATTTGGAAAAACTCAACGGTATTATGGTTTCCAACCAGATGCTCGGCAATCTCTCCGTTTATCAGACAGAACCTGTTGCCCTCTTTTATCAGACCGGCTATCTTACCATAAAATCCTACGACCGTTCAACAAATCTATTCACACTCGGCTACCCCAACAGAGAAGTAGAACGTGGCATCTTAGGTGACATTCTTAAACTCTATGTGCCCGACTACGGAGACGTCAACGTAGCGATCACCCTTATGCGTGAAAGTCTGAAAAGAGGAGAGCCGAATAAATTCATAGATCAGCTTAAAGTCTTCTTAGCAGGTATCCCATCAAAACTACGTACAAGAATAGCCCGATACGAAAAC
>CAMWIF010000082.1 GCA_947174225.1 uncultured Porphyromonadaceae bacterium
GCCTCAGGATAGGGAGTAGATAAAAAAGAATTATTTTTGTGACGTAAACGCTCTGCCGGGATTTGGAAACCCATGATCTGAATCATAGGTTTTAAAGGTAACGTTTAATGAAAGGGTGGTAGGGTATGATTATAGGGTAGTATACTTAAACGGCATAAAAGATGAAACTGCTTATAATAGATGATAATATGGCTGTAAGGGCAACTTTAAAGTTAGTCCTTACCAAGGAATTTGATGAAGTAGTCAGTGTTGGAGATCCTAAGTTGATTCCCGCTCTTTTACAGGCGGGGAATGTGGACGCTGTGCTGCTTGATATGAATTTCGACAACACCAAACTCGATTGTAGCGACGGTTTATTCTGGTTAGAGAGAATCAAACAGTCTGAAAATGCTCCCGCTGTGGTGGTCATCACTGCTTTCGGTGACGTGGAGATCGCAGTGGAGTCTATGAAACTCGGTGCGGAAGACTTTGTAACAAAGCCCTGGGACAATGAGCGGCTTATAGAGAAGCTTTATCGGGCGATTGACCTCAACCGTCAACGCCGCCGTGAGGGTCTGGCAGCAAAGCGTGTAAAGGAAATGGAGCAGGCGCAGCGAGAGAGGGAACATATGACTTTGGATGAGGTAAAGCTGCGTCATATACGAAGCGTGATAGACCGTTGCGGAGGAAATCTCTCCGCAGCTTCAGAGCAATTGGGTATAAATCGCCAGACACTCTACAACCTAATGAAAAAACTGTAATTAATTTGAATAGGTAATAGGATTAATCCAAAGGATAGGCGATTATGAGGCGTTACAGATTAAATGTGGCATTGTTGTTAACGGGATTAGTCGTGGCTATAGGAATGGCTGTATGGCTTTTCCTTTCCGGCTTTTGGGCGCAGGGGTGCTTGGCAGTCATAGCCGGATTCGTCTGTATATTGGCGGTATGGAATTTACAGACACGCCTGATACATACGATGTCGGCTTTCGTCAACGCATTGGAAATGAACGACACCACTCTTAGGGTCGAGGCAGATGGTGACAATGAGCTTCGGAAGATGTCGCAATCGATGAACCGTATCTCCGATCTATACCGTGATAATCTCCGGGAATTAGAGACGCGAAAACTGTATTACGATCGGATTCTTAAAATTATGACCCACGAGATGCGCAACGGTATCACCCCTCTGATAGCTATTACAGCTGATATGGAGAACGATCCGGAGCATTATCAAGGTGATACGTTGGTCGAGGCTTCCTCTTTGCTCCGCACACAGGCGGAGGGCATAAAGCGCTTCCTTGATTCATATTACAGCCTGACACATCTTCCGGAACCGAAGATAGAAAAGGTAAGGGCAGGTGACTACTTCACGGGAGTGAAACGATTGGTCGCCTCTGAGCTGCAACAACGTGGGCTTCCGGATGATATAGTATCGTTTACGGTGCCGGAGGATATGACTTTGGAGATAGATAGCTCACTTATTACTCAGGTTCTTATAAATCTGATTCGTAATGCGCTTGATGCGATAGAAAGTCGCAATGTGCTTGACCCGGTGGAAAATCAAGACGATGGTCAGGTAGAGGTAGTGTTGACCGTATCCGATTCCCGACCTTATCTGACTGTGACTGACAACGGTCCCGGTATGTCGCCGGAGGTTATGACAAATCTTTTCCAGCCTTTCTTCACTACAAAAGAAGATGGCAGTGGCGTAGGACTTTCATTGTGTCGCCAGATTGTTCGCCGTCACGGTGGTGATCTCCATATTCAGAGCCAACAGGGCAAAGGAACAGTGGTCAGTGTTAATTTATATTGAAATTTTTCGGAAATGCCTTATAATTACAAATTTTTTTATAACTTTGCAGACTATAGGCTATAATCTTTTAACTTATTAACCGATTAACCGATAATCATGAAAAAAATCTACACAGCGATGCTCTCCTTAGCTGCGATAGGCTCACTTTCCGCCTACGGACAGGGGAATCTCTACATTGATGCCGGTACGAAAGGTCATGCCATCAATCCCAATATGTATGGCATATTTTTCGAGGAAATCAACCACTCCGGCGACGGCGGTCTTTACGCCGAGCTTATCCAGAACCGTGGCTTCGAGGAGCAGACTCTTCCCGGCGGTTTCCATGAAACCGGCTTCAATAAGATCAGTGCCGGTAAGATTGTAAATTATGATAACTTACAGTCAAAGCAACACGATTGGAACTGGGACTTTGCCGCCAAAAAGATGACCGGCTGGAAGGTAGAGGGTAAAGATTGCAAGCTCACGTATGATGTGCTTACCCCGGATAATCCCTTGCATGAGGCTACTCCGAATGCCATGCAGATTATGTTTGAATCAACAGGTGATAAGCCTTCTGCTCGTCTTATCAATACAGGATATTGGGGCATAGCTGTAGAGAAAGGTGAGAAATATAATCTTCGCTTCTATGTGAGTTCCTCTGAGAGTGTAAGTGATTGTGAAGCTTATCTCGTAGACTCCGAAGGCAATAGGATTGGCTCGGTGGAAATCGTTCTTAACGGTAATGGCGAATGGCAGGAATGTAAAGCTGTCATTACAGCTGAAGATACTGTTACGGATGCCGAGTTTGTGTTACAGTTTAACGGCAACGGAATCGTATATGTAGACTACGTATCCCTCTTCCCGGAAAAGACCTTTATGAACCGTGAGAACGGTATGCGTGCCGACATCGCACAGGTGCTTAAAGATCTTAAACCGAGCTTTATGCGTTGGCCCGGTGGCTGTATCGTAGAGGGTATCACACTCGACAACCGTGTAAAATGGAAAGAGACAATAGGCGATCCTATGACACGTCCCGGTCAGTATGACCTTTGGGGCTATCGCTCTACCTGGGGTATGGGCTACCACGAAATCCTCCTCTTCTGCGAAGACTTGGGTATGGATTGTATGTTTGTGGGTAATGCCGGTCTTGCTTGCTCCGGTTGGACCGGACAATATGTAACTCCCGGAAGCGACCTTGACCCCTATTATGTAGATATACGTGATGCCATTGAATATGCCATAGGTGACCCCGCAACCAACGAATGGGCAGCTATGCGTGCTGAGGCTGGACATCCTGAACCCTTCCCTTTGAAGTATGTGGAGATTGGTAATGAGAACTATGGCAAGCGTTATGACGATAACTATAAATATATCTACGAGCGTCTGAAGAAGGAGTATCCCGACCTCATCTTCCTCAACACTATGGGCTTGGGTCATGCTGTGGAGTTTGACATCCACACGGATATGATCGACCCACACTGGTATGTGGCTCCTGAGTATTTCTACAACAACCGCACCATCTTCGACAATGTGCCTCGCGGCAACTACGATATATATGTAGGTGAGTATGCCACCAACGTGCGCGTAGGTCAGGGTAATATGGATGCTTCCCTTTCAGAGGCAGTGTTTATGATGGACATGGAGCGTAACTCCGACATCGTTAAGATGGCATCGTATGCTCCTCTCATTGAGAACAGCAATGCCCGCAACTGGACTTGCAACCTTATTTGGCAACGCTCCGGCGAGGTGTTTGGACGTGCTTCCTACTATGTTCAGAAGCTCTTCTCCGAGAATCTTCCCAGCTACAATGTGCCTGTTATGCTTCAGACTGACCGTATCTCCGTGCCTTATGCCGGTCGTGTAGGTCTTGGCACCTGGATTACCGGTGGTAAATTCCGCAATATGACTGTCACAACTCCTGACGGAAAGAGCCTCTATAAGCCAGACTTCGCTGACCGCCGTGCGGAATGGACTGATATGCAGGGTACTTGGAATGTTGACGAGGACAAATATTTTGTTCAGAGCGACAGCCGTTCCTCCCGTTGTATCTCTCTTATGAACACTCTCGCTTTCAATGACTGTGTGATTGAGGTAGAGGCTATGAAGACTGCCGGCGACGAGGGCTTCTTGGTAGTCTTCGGTGCTGACGACAACGGTTGGGATCACTACTATCAGTTTAATGTAGGCGGCTGGGGCAATAAGAGAGTTGCCTTCGAGGAGGTCAACAATGGTGGTGGTGCCATTATCTCCAACCAGCCTGACTTCGTGGTTGAAAATGACAAGTGGTATACTCTCAAGGTGGTATGTGCCAATGGTAAGATTGAGGGCTATATCGACGGTAAGTTATATTGCGAATATGAGTTCAGCAAGGTGCTTCCCGGACGTATTGCTGCCCACGCCGGTTATAGCGAAGATTTGCGTGCTACGGTTGTGAAGGTGGTTAATGCCGAGTCAGAACCCCTTCCTCTCAATCTCCATGTGAATGCCAATGGCTTGGGAGATGCTGAGATGATCACTCTTAAGTCTTCTACACTTTGGGATGAGAACTCTTTCAGCAATCCTGATTTCATCACACCGGTAAGGGAGAAGATTCAGGCTGCCGAGAATATGAATATTGAATTTGCACCCAACTCATTCACTATCCTCTTGCTTTACTCCGATCCTGCTGATAAGGCTATGGAGATGCCGGCTATTACCTACACTTCCGATACTCGCCAACTCAGCAATGAGGTTGAATCTGCATGGAGTGTAAGCCTTAAGGAGGCTATCGCAGAGGCAGAGAAGGTTGCTTTCTCCGACTTGGAAGGCTACGATGCTCTTTGCTCCGCTATAGCAACGGCGAAAGATGTGTTCTCACTCCCTACAAGGGTGTCGGCTGCCGATAATGATGAAGCCTATCGCAGCGCTACCGAGGCACTTCGTAAGGCTCTCAAGGCATACTATAAGCTTCAGATGATTCCCGCTAACGAAATTGAGGGTAAGATTGTGAACGGTGACTTCGCAAAAGATGGCGATGCTTCGGGCTGGAGCGGTAATCTTGTGGTTCGCTCCCATGTAGCTGAGATCTTCAGTGCCTGCTTCAACGTGTCGCAGACTGTGGAAGGTCTTGAGGATGGCTATTATATGGTCTACTTCCAGGGACACTATCGCAACGGTGGTCAGGAGGAGGCTAACCATAAGCATGCCGACGGCACTGAGGAACTTCTTGCCCGCTTCTCACTCAATGATATGGAGACCCCGGTGGTTTCTTCAATGAGCGAGGGTCACGACGGCTACTGGTGGGGTGCTCCCAACAGTATGGAGGAATCTTGGACAGTTTACAGCGAGAACCCCGACAACTATGCCAACTATCTTATAGCTAAGGCTGACGATGGTAAGCTCACTATCTCTATGAGTAAGTCGAAGTCTTGTGATGCCGATTGGTTTATCTTCGGAAACATGCATCTCTACAAGGTGCCCACCAATGCCACCGGAGTTGACGAGGTGGCAGCCGATCTCACCCAGTTCTCACCTGAAGCCAAGATATATGATCTTCAGGGTCGCTTGGTAGGCAGCTACAGCGGTCTGCACCGTCTCTCTCCCGGTGTCTACGTGATAAGTGAGGGTGGACGCTCGGTGAAAATCAACATCTGATTCTATCAGCAAATGAAATCTTTATAATCTATCCTTAAATCTAATATGAGATTAAGAAATGTGTTAACAAGTGCCCTCATGGTCTCCATGACGGGCATTTGTGCTTTTGCCCAAGGCACGCTCGAAGATTATAAACGTGCCTATGAATTGCGCGACAAATTCAATGCCCGCAATGTGTATTACTCCAATGTCGTTCCGACTTGGATAGGTGATACCCACAGTTTCTGGTATGTGCGCGAGACGCCCGAAGGACGTGTCTACGTGAGTGTCGATGCCGACAACCGTAAGCGTAAGGAGCTTTTTGACCATAAGGCTCTTGCCTCCGGTCTTGCCAAGGCTACCGGTAAGGATGTGGATGCCGCTGCTCTTCGCTTAGGTCGTCTCAATGTCAACAATGCCCAAGACTCGCTTACTTTCGACTTCGACAATCATCGTTGGGTGGCTACGAAAAAGGGTACCAAGCTTACCGATTTGGGTGAACTGCCCGCTCCTGCGCCACAGAAGCACTGGATGGAACGTGACGATGAGCAAGATGCACCTCCGATTCCTTCACCTGACGGCACAAAGACCGCGTTCATAAAGAACCATAATATCTATGTGCGCGACAACGAGACAGGTGTGGAGAAGCAGTTGAGTATAGACGGTTGCCCCGGCAATTATTATTCAAGCTACATCTATTGGTCGCCCGACGGCTCGAAGGTAGCCGCTTCGCGCATCCGTCCCTCGGAGAAGCGTTACGTACACTATGTCGAGTCTTCCCCCTCCGACCAGCTCCAGCCGAAACTTCATACTCAGGAGTATACGAAGCCGGGTGACGAGTTGCCGTTTAAAGTGCCCTGCATATACGATGTGGAGACCGGTAAAGCAATCATACCCTCTACCGATCTCTTTTCAAGTCAGTATGAGCTGTGGGGTCCGCAATGGAATCCTGACAGCAAGGCTGTGACTTTCGAATACAACCAGCGTGGGCATAAGGTCTACCGTGTGTTGGAGTTGTCCGCTGAAACGGGTGAGGTGCGTCCACTCGTAGAGGAGAGTCACCCGAAATATGTAAACTACGTGCGCCGCTTCCGCCACGACCTTGCCGACGGCAAGCGTATGGTGTGGATGAGTGAGCGTGATAACTACGGCCATCTATATATGATTGACCGTGAGAAGGGTGAACCGGCTTATCAGATTACTAAAGGTCCTTGGTATGTTCGCGAGGTCCTGGATGTAGACGAGGATAACGGTAAGATATATTTCACTGCCAACGGTGTCACTCCGGGAGAGGATCCTTATCTGATTCGCTATTACAGCATCAACCTTGACGGCACGGGTATGACTGACCTTACCCCGGCAACCGGTACCCATAAAGGTGCGCTTTCAGCAGACAAGAAATATATTGTAGATGTATGGTCAACTGTCTACAATGCCCCCGAGGCAGCCGTGCGCAGTGTGGCTGACGGGTCTGTTGTAATGCCACTTGAGAAAGCCGACATTTCCAAGATTGAGGCAGAGGGCTGGAAGGCTCCTGAGGTGTTCGTGGCTAAGGGACGTGACGGCAAGACCGATATGTGGGGTCTTATCGTGCGCCCGACCAACTTCGATCCTTCGAAGAAGTATCCTATAATCGAATATATCTATCAGGGTCCCGGCGATGCTTATGTGCCTAAGGCTTTCCGTCCTTACGACTGGTATATGACTTCCCTTGCCGAACTCGGTTTCGTAGTGGTAATGGTAGACGGTATGAGCACATCGTGGCGTTCACGCGATTTTGAGAATATCTGCTACAAGAATCTTAAGGATGCCGGACTTCCCGACCATATGCTTTGGATTAAAGCGGCTGCTGAGAAATATCCTTATATGGACATAGACCGTGTAGGTATCTATGGCTGCAGTGCAGGTGGTCAGGAGTCAACCAATGCGGTGCTTCTCCATCCCGATTTCTATAAGGCTGCTTACTCCGCTTGCGGATGTCACGACAACCGTATGGACAAGATTTGGTGGAATGAGCTTTGGATGGGTTATCCCGTGGATGAGAGCTACAAGGAATGTAGCAATGTGGAGAACGCGCATCTCCTTGAACGTCCGCTGATGCTTGTGGTGGGTGAACTCGACGACAACGTTGACCCTGCTTCAACTATGCAGGTGGCTGATGCTCTCATCAAAGCCGGTAAGGATTTCGAGCTTGTTGTGATACCCGGTGCTCATCACACTATGGGCGAAGACTTCGGTGAACACAAACGCTATGACTTCTTCGTACGCAATCTTCACGGCGTTAATCCTCCCTCTTGGAAGGATGTGTCTGCTAAATGACTGGAATAATGAATATGGACGTTGAAAACGTGTTACTTAAGAACACGACTCTCTTATCATTCGCTTCTCCCGAGGAGAAGCGAATGATTCCTCACGGCACCGGGCATTTCCCCTCCGTAGATATGCTCAAGGAGGCGATACGGCTTGTTAAGATGGTTGTCTTTCCTGATTTCTTCGATAAGCAACGCAACAGCGCAACGATGCGCTCTTATTTTATAGGCACAAGTGTCGAACATCTCTATATCCTACTTTCAAGGGAAATTGCTCACGGACTCAGATTCAATAACGTTGGGCTTTGTGATGAGTCAGACACAGAGGCGAAAGATTTGGCATTGAAGTTTATAGATCTTCTTCCGGAGATTAAACGGCTGTTGTATACGGATGTGGAGGCGATGTTTAATAATGACCCTGCTGTTGATAATTACGGTGAGGTTATATTGTGTTACCCGGTGGTGAATGCTATGGTGAATTACCGTGTGGCACACGCATTGCTTACTCTCGGCATACCGGTGATTCCTCGTATCCTCACGGAACTTGCACATTCGGAGACGGGGATTGACATACATCCCGGAGCGCAGATCGGAGAGTATTTTGCTATTGACCATGGCACGGGCGTAGTGATAGGGGAGACGTGTATAATAGGTAATCACGTCACTCTTTACCAAGGCGTGACATTAGGTGCGAAGAATTTCTCTCTCGACAGTCAGGGACATCCGATCAATATACCACGCCACCCTATCATCGAGGATAATGTGACCATCTATTCTAACTCTTCTATCTTAGGGCGTATCACCGTGGGTCACGATTCAGTTATAGGGGGTAATATATGGCTCACAAATTCCGTTCCGGCAGGGTCTACTATCGTACAGCGTAGAGCAGTGCCGACGACGTTTATTGATGGATTGGGAATTTGAGAGGGTTTAGATTTAGAGTTTAAGGTTTAGGGTAATGGAGAGGGGTTTAGGGTTTAGTTTTGGTAATCTGAAGGTATTTATATGGTGATGAGGCGAATTGAGGCGATTTTTGTTTGTGTGCTTGTGAGTGCTTTCTGTACTTTCGGAGCTTTTAGTGCTTTCGGTGAGGAACTGTGGCGCTATGTCGATCCAAAGATTGGGTCAGAAGGGTTAGGACGTGTTTTTATCGGTCCAAGTTTACCCTTCGGAATGGTTAAGCCGTCACCAGATTGCACCGTGTCTCCCAATAGTGGATGGTTGCCGATGCCCATACAGGTAAACGGTTTCGCTCAGGTTCATGTGAGCGGCACCGGAGGTGGCCCGAAATATGGTAATGTCCTTCTTATGCCCTTTGTCGGTCCGCTTAACTCACTCGACCATATAGCCCATAGGAAATTTGAGGAAATATCATTAGGCTATTATGCCACTGAGTTCGAGGAAAACGGCATAAAGACCGAGATTACTACAGCTCCTCGTGCCTCCTTCTATCGCCTCACCTATCCAACGCCCAACGATCGTAGCCTAATGGTCGATGCCGGATTCTTCTTGGGTGAGAATCCTGTACCTGATGCGCGTGAGGCGCAGCAGTTTGTCG
>CAMWIF010000083.1 GCA_947174225.1 uncultured Porphyromonadaceae bacterium
GCGAGGAATTTCGCCATAAATCCGTCACTGCCCCCTCCTGCAAAGCCATGCTCTGTGGATTCGGTCTTAAAGGCTACGGCTTGGCAATAGATTATCTGAAACAGTAATAGGCTATCAAAGTAACAGATTATCCGAACCAGCAATAGGTATCTGCCAATCCAAACCAAGCAATGACATTAGACGAATATATCGAAGCCCACATCGACCGTGAGCCGGACTATCTCTATAAGATTGACCGCCTCACAAATCTACGTCTGCTGAACGGAAGGATGTGTTCGGGGCATCTGCAAGGTCGGCTATTGAAGATGCTCACATCTATGATTGCCCCTAAGAGGGTACTTGAATTAGGCACCTTCTCCGGCTACTCCGCCCTATGCATTGCCGAAGCTCTCAGCGACGATGCCCGGCTCGACACAATCGAAGTTGACGACGAACTGGAAGACTTCATCCGGGAAAACTTGGCATCCTCACCTCACGGACACAAAGTATGTCTCCACATAGGCGATGCCACCGAGATTATGCGTCAATGGACTGAATCCGAATTTGACCTGATTTTCATTGATGCCGACAAGCGTCAATACGACGACTATTACGCCGCGGCACTCCCTCTCCTCCGACCGGGGGGCTACATCATAGCCGACAATACCCTTTGGGACGGCCACGTGACGGAAATAAACCCTCGCTCATCACAGACACTTGGGATAATGCGTTTCAACGATATGGTTGCCTCCGACCCACGTGTAGAGAAAGTAATAATCCCCCTCCGCGACGGCCTCACTATAATCCGTAAGCTACCATAATCCGTAATCTCTCTCAATATCTTCTACAATAATTTGCATCAGATACTTGCAGAAAATCCAACGTCGAGTAACGTTGGATTTTCTTGTAGCGAATGACCGGATTACATCGACATTGATAAACGATAATCGGATAAAAAACGTTATAACTAAAAAGAGCCAGCCGGCTTCCAAAGCAATTCCATATCTCCGGAGTTTCTTTAAAAAGTTATGCAGATATGCCTCTAAACGTGTCGCGGAGCCTATCAGCATTTTATCGGCAAGGCAATAAAATCGGCAAAAATTATTGATAAAATATTGAAATTATGGAAAGTAAACGCCAAGCAAAGATAGCCCGTCTCCTCCAAAAGGAACTGAGCGAAATATTCCGTCGCCAGACAGCCGCCTTGGGCGGTGTAATCGTGTCGGTCAGCGCAGTGCGCGTAAGCCCCGACCTCAGCATAGCAAAGGCATATCTCAGCATATTCCCACCTGCCAAAAGTCAGGAAATCCTTGCCAACATCAACAAGCAGTCGAAGACCGTGCGCTATGAACTCGCACAGGCTGTGAAGGAAGTGCTCCGCAAATGTCCTGACCTCCAGTTCTATCTCGACGACTCGCTCGACTATATCGAAAACATTGATCGCCTTCTCGGTCCTCATAAGGAGGGCGACGAAGAGAAGAAAGAAGCAGAATGACCTCACGCGCACTTCCCCCCCGGATAGCCTGGCGCTATCTCAGGGCTCCGAAATCGCACAGCGCAGTGAGCGCGATCTCTATCATATCGGTGGTGGGGGTGGCAGTCGCCACCGCCGCCATTATTTGTGTCTTGTCGGTTTTCAACGGTTTCCGAACAATCCTCACCGATAAGCTTGACATCCTCGCTCCCGACGTGGAAGTCACACCTGCAAAGGGAAAGACATTTGCCGACGGCGATTCCGTAGCTGCCCTCATAGCCAAAGTACCCGGTGTGGAGATGGCGGTGCCGACCGTAGTTGACAATGCCCTTGCCATAGTCGATGCCCGCGAGATGCCTATCACCCTTCGTGGCGTAGACCTGCAACGTTACCCCCAAATCACACGTGTCGACTCCATAATCACCGGAGGCGTTAAACTATCCGATTTAGGAGAGAAAGACGTTGTGGCTTCTGTCGGTGTGGCACGTCAGCTAAGTTTCTACAACGGCGACACCCCGATGCTCATTTTCGCTCCACGAAGAGAGGGGCGCGTAAATCTCGCAAATCCCATAAACTCATTCCTCACCGACTCAGTAAATGTGGCAGACATCTTTCAGGCTATGCAGAGCGACTACGACGAAAAGAATGTGATCTGCGACATCAACACTGCCCGTGAGCTTTTCCAATACGACACCGAGGCCACAGGTATAGAAGTCAAGACCATACCGGGTCAAGACATCTCCACGGTAGCCCACGACATCGAGAAACGCCTCGGTCCACAAGCCATAGTGAAAGACCGTTACCGTCAGCAAGACGTAAATTTCCGTATGGTGGAGATTGAGAAATGGGTTACATTTCTTCTCCTCATCTTCATACTCGTCATAGCCTCATTCAATATCATTAGCACACTCTGTATGCTTGTGCTGGAGAAAGAACAGTCAATGTTGACCCTCTCCGCACTCGGTATGAGCCGCCGACGCATAGGCGCCGTATTCTGGTGGGAAAGCATGTATGTCACCCTCCTTGGTGGTTTGGCAGGGATAGCAATAGGCTTAATTCTTTGTCTAATACAAGAGTATTTCGGACTTATCCGCTTAGGAGGCGATCCGGCTGCCCTTGTGATACAGGCATATCCGGTTAAAGTGATCTGGACCGACATAGGCGTAGCCCTGCTCCCTGTATTCATAATCGGCATTATCTCAGCATGGATAGCCTCTGCCTTTGCACGCTCTCGCGCCTGAGAGCCATCCTATTTGCCTGACTACCTATCATACCCTTACAAGTTCTACTCTATCAAAACGAACAAAGATCTTAGAAATGACTACCAAACGCCAAAGTATCATTAAAAAGCACACGCGATATGCCGGTAAGACACTTGCTGTAATAATACTCATTTTCTTAGCAGCGGTAATAGCCACAAGCTATAGTCCGGTCTACGATTTCCGTACTCCCACACCCTTTTCCGGACCTGACATATTCAATCCATATGCCGACCTCGACACTGCCAACCGCTGGAAACGGGCAAATTTCCATACGCACACCCGTGTCAAAGGTCCTATACCTCCCAACGAATGTAAGTATTGGCCCGACGAGACCGATGCGGCATATCGTAAATTAGGCTACGACATCGTTACCTTCTCCAATCACAACGAGCTGACCCGTCATCCCTACGACTCTACACTGCAAGTGAACGTATATGAGCATGGCTACAACATTTTCAAATACCATAAGCTTGTGTTCGGTGCAGAAAAGGTAAACCCCTTCGACCATCTGCTTCCTCTTATAGCATCGCAAAAGCAGTTTCAGCTTGACCTCCTCGGCAAAGATGCCGATTTCATACAGATGAACCATCCGGCACGCACCGTAGGCACCTGCAAATCGCATTTTCAGCAGCTTGAAGGATTCCGGATTATGGAACTCGATGCCGGGAAAACCACTGAGAATGAGTATTGGGATTGGTCGCTTAGTGCCGGGCACTATACTTTCGGACTTGCCAACGACGACCTTCACTATCCCGACCGTACCAGGAAAATTGCACGAAGATGTAACTTCCTTGCCGTCCCCACCGGAAGATATGAAGACCTGAAAGATGTGCTTCTGACCGGAGGTTACTATTCGATGAGAATACCCGACTATGGCAACGGCGACTGGGAAGTGAAATATGAAGCCAACCGTCATCTCCCCTCCGTGAAAGAAATTGGTATGAGAGACGACGGCACAATCTTTATCGACCTCGACCGCCAGGCAGACAGCATTAAAGTAACCGGGCAAGACCATGCCACACTCGCCATAGCCACCGATACCGATTCGCTGCGTTACACTATGAAGCCAACCGATCCCTACGCACGTATCACAGCCTACTTCCCAGCCGGTGAGGTGATATATTCCAATCCATTTGCCCGCTACGATTCCTCCAAGGCCACCTCACCCTATGTAGAGCCTTCACACACGGTCAATGTACCCCTCACCATACTTTTCAATCTCTTGGTAACTCTCCTGCTGATAGGCGATATATACCTGATATGGCGTCTCGTGCGTCGCCGCAGTTCTGTAAAATAATCCCAACTGTTTGTGTCTTATGTACTCCAACACTAAAACTCCCGTCATGAGCCGGTCTATCAACTTTCTCCGTAGACCCATCAAACTCTCCCTCTTTGCAGCTATATTGAGTATTTTTACACTTATAGCCTACCACATACCCTTCTTCAAGTTTGTAGTCAACAATGTGGAAGGGGGCTTCAATAGTTTTATAATCGTGACCAGCCTGGCACTCCTTATGCTGGCACTCAACTTCTTTGCCTACTATCTCATCCTATTTCTCGGACGTATAGTGGGTAAATGTATCTTGGCGTTTACCTTCATTGCCGATGCCATAAGCCTTTACTTCATCAACATCTACGATGCCTTCATCACCAACAAAATGATGGGTAATGTCTTCAACACTCGCTATTCGGAGGCGTCAGGATTCTTCTCGTGGACAATGATATGGTACATTCTTCTCCTGGGTATATTGCCCTGCATTTACCTCTTTATGCAGCGCGTGGATTACGGGAAATGGAAAAGATTCTTTGCAAATATAGGTATATCGTTGGGACTCAGCATAGTCATTGCTCTTCTGAACATGAGCAACTGGACCTGGATTGACCGAAACTCAACAAAACTCGGCAGCATATTGATGCCCTGGTCATACACCATCAACACCATCCGCTGGTGGAACGGCGAGCGGGAACGCAACCAGAAAGAGATACCTCTTCCCGACGCCAAAATCGCCACAGATAGTAAGGATGTCTGTATTCTGATTATCGGTGAATCAGCTCGTAGAGCCAACTTCTCCCTTTATGGCTATGAGCGTCCAACCAACCCGCTTCTGGAAAAGGACAGCGTGACGGCACTCATAGCTGAGTCGGCTGCCACCTATACCACCGCCGGGGTCAAAGCCATACTTGATCATAAGCCCTCGGGCAAACTCTATGAAATTCTTCCCAACTACCTCCACCGCAACGGTGTGGACGTGACCTGGCGCACCAGCAACTGGGGACAATCGCCATTGCACATCGAGAAATATGCCGATGTCAAAGCCTTGAAGAAGACCTATCCGGAAGCTGACGACCGTTATGATGGTATTCTGCTCCAGGGGCTACGTGACTCGATAATCAATAATCCGAATGATAAGATACTGATTATCCTGCATACGAGCACCAGCCACGGTCCTACCTATAACCTTAAATATCCTGCTGAATTTGAGCACTTCAAACCGGTATGCACCACAGTTGAGATGTCGAAGGCAGACCCTCAGGAACTGATGAACGCCTACGATAACACCATTCTCTATACCGACTGGCTTGTTCACAATGCCATAGAGACAGTAAAAGACATACCCGATAGAAGAGGCTGTGTGATATACGTGTCAGACCACGGTGAATCACTCGGAGAAGGCAACCTGTATATGCACGGGGTGCCGATGTCTGTAGCCCCTAAAGTCCAGACAGAGATCCCCTTCATCGTATGGACCAACGACAGCACACTCCACATCGACCCCACCCGTGAGGCAAGTCAATACAACGTATTCCACACCGTGCTCAGCTTTCTTGGTGTCGATAGTCCTGTATATGATCCCTCACGCGACCTCTTCCGGCAGCCTGACTGACCTAAGCATATTGCCCACAGTCGTAAATTAGCGAATTTCCATTATTTAGGGTAGAAAAGACCCTAAATAATGGCAAAAGTATTACGAAAAGTTGTATATTTCGCAAATAAATGATAAATTTGCACAATCATCTCCTTCGGGAGAACACCATCAACTAATCTTCAACCATGGATCGTATTGATAACTTAGACAAGAAAATTCTCAACATTATCATGAAAAACGCCCGCATAGCCTCAAAAGATGTGGCTCTCGAGTGTGGCGTTTCAAGAGCAGCTATACACCAGCGCATCCAGCGTCTGATCGAGATGAAGGTAATCACAGGATCCGGCTACACTGTCAATCCTAAAGCACTCGGATATAACACTTGCACCTATGTGGGTGTCAACCTTGAGAAAGGCTCAATGTACCGCGAGGTGGTGCAGGAGCTTGAGAAGATTCCGGAAGTTGTGGAATGTCATTTCACCACCGGTCCCTACTCTATGCTGATCAAAGTCTACGCACAAGACAACCAGCATCTCATGGAGCTTCTCAACGACCAGATACAGCACATTTCGGGCGTATCCGGCACTGAGACCCTCATCTCCCTCGAACAGAGCATGAATCGCCAGATCTATATAAAGACCGACGATTAAACATCGGCTGCCCGGGGAGACATCCCCCGTTTCCCCGGCTTCTCTTCTCTTTCCCCAAAATAAAATTTTTACAACTATATAGGATGAAAAAAACTTACATTTACTCTCTGCTGGCCGCTCTGCTCCTTGCAGTAGTGGCTTTCTTCTTTTTCTTTCCTGACGACGTGCAGGGCAACATCCTGCGCCAGCACGACACGATGCAGGGCATAGCTAACGGCCAAGAGGGAAAAGCCTTCACCGACGCTACAGGCGAGACCACACGCTGGACCAACTCACTCTTTTCCGGAATGCCCAACTTCCAAATCGCCCCATCCTATCCTGCCAATGAGACTCTCACCTGGATCGGAAGAGCTTTCTCGTTGTGGCTCCCTGCTCCTGCCAACCTTCTCTTCGCTATGATGCTGGGCTTCTTCATCATGGGGCTATGCTACAAACTCAAATGGCCCACAGCCCTCTTCGCTGCGGTGGCGTGGGGTTTCTCATCCTATTTCATAATCATAATCGGCGCCGGGCATATATGGAAATTTGTCACCCTCGCCTATATTCCCCCTACAATTGGTGGCATAATGCTATGCTACAGAGGTAAATATCTACCGGGCATCGCTCTGGCATCACTCTTCGGAGCATTGCAGCTACAGAGCAACCATCCGCAGATGTCTTACTACTTCTGCTTCGTGATTCTCTTTATGGTGCTTGCCTGGTTGTGGACAGCCATACGTAAGAATATGATGAAGCGCTGGCTCATAGCTACACTATGCTGCCTCGTAGCTGCCGGCGTGGCAGTAGGTGCCAACTCCCCCAGCCTCTACAACTCTTATGAATATGCCAAGGAGACTGTGCGTGGACGTGCCACAGACCTTACGACTGACAATCCTGCCGATGCCACCGGAGGTATGGACCGCGCAGCCATCACTGCGTGGAGCTACGGATTAGACGAGACCTTTACCCTCCTCATCCCCAACGTGAAAGGTGGAGCCACCATCAAACCCGTGGCAGGTGAGAATAAACTCCTTTCCGTCACCGATACTGATAAGGCTGACGACCTCTATCTGCAACCGGAAGCTCGCCAGTTTATCAGCCAGTTCCCACAATACTTCGGCAATCAGCCTATGACCAACGGACCGGTCTACGTCGGGGCATTCGTGCTCCTGCTGGCTATCCTCGCCTTGTTCGTGGTTGACAGTCCGATGAAATGGGCGCTCTTCTGCGTCTCCATACTCGCCATATTCCTGTCTTGGGGACATAATTTCCCCGCCTTCACCAACTTCTTTATCGACAACTTCCCCGGCTATAATAAGTTTAGGGCAGTGGCGAGTATCCTGGTGATTGTAGAGTTCTGTGTGCCGCTCCTTGCCGCCATGTGTCTCCGTAAAATGTTAGATACCCCCGACTTTTTCAAGGAGAACAAATGGACTTTCTACACCGTGATGGGTGGCGGTGCTCTCATCTGCCTCATCGGTTGGATCGCACCCTCCGTATTCGGACAACCCTTCTCCCAGCAGGAAATCGACCAGCTCACCTCCATGGGTGTGTTCAGTGATCCGCAATATGCTCCCCTTTGGGATGCAGTGCGCCAGACTCGCCTAAGCCTTGTATCGACCGACTCTCTCCGCTCCCTGATCTTCATCCTGCTCGGAGCCGGAGTGACAATGTTCTGGTTTAAGGGTATACTTACCAATAAGACCGTGTTCGTATGCTGCCTGACAGCAGTGGCGCTCATCGACCTCTACCCACTCAACAAGAGATATGTGGATTCAGACAGCTTCACCACCTCTACACCTATGGAAGATGCCTTCCATATGACGGATGCCGACAAGGCAATACTTGCCGACACCACCAACTACAGAGTGATGGACGTGGCGCATTTCTCTGAAGCCCGCTCATCCTACTTCCACAAGACCATCGGAGGCTATCACGCCGCTAAGCTCACGCGCTACAACGACCTCATCACCCACCAGATTTCCAAGGGCAATCCGATGGTACTGAATATGCTCAATGCAAAATACATCCTCAGCGGCGACCAATACGAGGTAAACCCAGGGGCACTCGGAAATGCATGGATGGTAGACTCCATCTTCTATGTGGCTGATGCCAACGCGGAGATGAGCGTGCTCGACACTATCAATCCCGGACGCTATGCCGTGGCTGACAAGACTTTTGAGAAAGTGCTCGGCAAAGCTAATCCTATACTTCCCGGCGACACCATTTATGAGACCTCCTATGCCCCCAACAAACTTACTTATAAGGCAAAATCTGCTAAGGGCAATCTTGCGGTGTTCAGTGAGATATTCTTCCCGTGGGGCTGGCAAGCCACAATCGACGGTAATCCCGCGCCCATCGGACGTGTGGACTATGTGCTACGCGCTATGCAGATTCCGGCAGGCACCCACGACATAGTGATGGTGTTTGATCCGCAGAGCATCCGCACCACCAATACCGTTGCTATGGTGTCGGTCATCGCAATCTACGCCCTCTGTGTGCTCGCATTCATACTCGCTATGATACGTCTCTTCACCGGACGCAAGGAAACTGATAAAAAACAAACTCTGTAAGGTGATGGAGTTTCTTATGTCTCCATTCAAGGCTTATGTACGCTGGCGCCACTCCCGTGGCTTCGGCGTACATTCTCCTTTTGCCTATACCCTTGTCAAGATGGCTGTGAGTCCGGGGCAGTATGGCTATTACGGCTACTCATTGATTGACAACGTGATTCTGCGTCCGGGCTTCAAGGGCTACCCACACGCACGGGAGGATGCCCGTCTGCTGCTTCGGCTCTTGGTGCAGCTTAAAAGCCGTCGGCTACTTGTGCCTGAAGGTCTTCCGGCAATGTGTGCGGCTGCTGAAGGTGCGGGCATAAGCTACCTGCGTTTCAAAGAGGGTAAGGCATCCTCACTTCCGAAGCCACATCCCGGCGATTTCCTTGTAGCCATTCCGGGAATGCTATCCACCGACCAACTCACGGAGCGTCTTAAGCAAGGCACAGCAATATTAGCCGTGTCGCCTTCTGAGGAAT
>CAMWIF010000084.1 GCA_947174225.1 uncultured Porphyromonadaceae bacterium
ACTGAAGATCGGTATGGAGACCATCCTCTCATAATAGGTATCTCATTTCCAAATGGTGCCATCGGATATGTAGCATACACACTCCTGAATGGAGTCATCTAAAGAAATATTATTGCCAATTTAAAATTTCGACTTATGAAAAGAGAAAAACGTCTCGATATACTTATAGATGTGCTTAAAAATGAGAATGCAGAATACGCTAACCTTTCTGTCCCTGCCGATATAAAAGGAAAGCAAAAGCTTCTCAGGGCACTGATGAACATTCGTCAACCCAAACCTATTGAGAACGAATGGCTAAAGCTACAAGACGATGAACTGCGTGAGCAATTGTTAGACAAGGGAGGCGAAATAGATATAAACTCCTTGCCAAGAAAAGGAAGATATGTCTTATGGCAAGGTGATATTACGCGACTTAACGCCGATGCAATCGTAAATGCAGCCAATTCCCGGATGCTCGGTTGTTTCGCACCTCTACATGGATGTATCGACAATGCCATACATTCGGCTGCCGGTGTGCAACTGAGGCTTGCCTGTGATGAACTTATGCAGGTTAAGGGTAGATCCGAACCGACCGGTGAGGCAGAAATTACCCCCGCTTTCAACTTGCCATCCAAATTTGTAATACATACCGTCGGTCCGATAGTCTATACTAAAAATCCCACATCGACAGACAGGCTTTTACTTGAATCGTGCTATCAGAAATGTCTTGAATGTGCCGAGGCAAATGGTCTTATGCCCATGATATGACAGTTGATTCCCGCTATGTGCCGGTGTGCCCTGTTTGTGGAGGGAATATGGATGTCCACCTAAGAGTAAACCAATATTTTGTAGAGGATGAGCACTGGCACGAATCTGCTGAACGGTATGAAAAGTTTGTAACCGAACACATCAATTCCCGGCTTGTCTTGCTTGAACTGGGTGTAGGCATGAACACCCCAGCCATTATTAGATATCCTTTTGAGCAGATTACTTATATGGATAAGCAAGCAACTCTAATCCGCATGAATGACAGTTGGCCCCATGGAGTAAGAGAGATCTCCAACCGTACTATTTCATTTGCCGAAGACATGAGGCAAATAATTAAGAAATTGAAATAAGTCGCTATTGCAAAACTGTGACCCTGATTAATTTGCCTTAGTCAAGACTCGCGAAAGGTGATGTCACGGCTATTCTGAAAGCCTCGTGTACTCAACTGTTTAAGGGAGTCACACGTTGTTATATTAAGGATATTCCTTACATAACATTATTTTCAAAAACACAATATTATGGATTTTATAACAGAAAAAGATAGGATTTATGCAACTGACCCTTCGGGTAAGGTAATAGCGGAGGTGACATTTCCGACCAAAAACGGAGTGTCGATAATAGATCATACATTTGTAGACCCCTCCCTAAGAGGAGAAGGGATCGCCGGGAAATTGGTAAAACTCGCGGCAGATAAAATCTTAGCTGAGGGAAATAAGATAGCCGCCACATGTTCATATGCCGACGTATGGTTCAAGCGACACCCCGAATACCATTTAGTAGCCGCCGGTCCGGTTGCCTGTAGAATCGATAGACGAAGATAAGATACTTTGCCATAAGGTGAATCACACCAATAGGTGACATCTGACTTGCAAGATGCCAACTCAAATGCGATAGTCTGACGGACTCCTGCCGAAGGCCTTCTTAAACTGCAAAGAGAAATAATCCGGCGATTTGAAATTTAGGGTGTAAGCAATCTCCTTCACTGTCAGAGTGGTTCGTGTCAGCAGTTCCATAGCCCGTTCAAGTCTCAGAATCCTCAGGTATGATGCGGGAGCCCTACCCGTATACTCCCTGAAATGCTGCCGAAAAGAGGAATAGCTCATACCCACACGCAGCGCAATCTCCTGGAGCTCTACAGGCTCATAGATTGATTCAACCATCATCACCTTAGCCTTCTGAATTTTCTCCGCCACGTCTGAATTTGTTTCCTCAAAGCGCCTGTTATGGTCAAGCACATATGTCAGACCAAGAAGATGCTCCACAATCCCGGCAAGCAGCAACTGGAAACAAGACATTTCCTTCCGGGCTGTCTCTATAGCCTCATTATAGAGCTTGATTATCGTGTCGTTGACACCAACATCAAATATCGGGGACTTCTTACTCAAAAATTGGTTCTTAATCCTGAGATCAATATTGGTACCTCTGAAACCAATCCAATACTGCGTCCATCCGATGGAGGCTTTTGGAGAGAATGTGTGCCACTCACCGGGAAAGAGCAGGAACATAGTGCCGGCAACAATTTTTGTTCGTGTGACAGAGGCTGACTCAAAATACCCCTCCCCTTCAGAAATATAGACCAGCTGATACTCGTCGAAAACACGTCCGGTAGTCGCTCTGAACAGATAGGACCCGGCATGCCTTTCCGATGGATAGGCATCTCCGGGTCCGAAGCGTTCAGTACCTACGGAGCTTACTGACAAGCCCCATTGTTGGTCACGTTCATTTGCAAGCAGATATATAATTGAATCCATATACAAATATAGCAATTAATATCCATTTGCAAACAATCCTACATTACAATTTTTTTACCTCCGATAATTAATATTCGGTCAACCCCGTCGCGGTCGGAATTGATCTTATAGAGTTTTTCACCGCAGCTCACTTCTATGGTAGCTATATGTAAGCCGTCGATTCCTGCCACGTCGAGCATACAGTCCCTGTCACTCACCACGCGGATCATCCCCGGCTGCACAGGAGTTATCATAAGATCGCCGCCTTCAGTGGTCACTGCGGCAATGTCAGCCGTCACGTCATCAAATTCGATGACATATGAACCGTGTGTGGCTGTGATATGGGTTGCATCCGAATCGGCATCGACTGCTACGATACCTTCAGGTAAAGACTCTGAATCCATCTGTATCCCGTTCACACTTACAGCATTTACGGCTGGCAAGACTATCGTAGCCTGAGTTCCACCCGGCACCTCTACCTGAAGACGTATTTTTCCTTTAGCACGTTCCCAACGTGATGATATATTACCGAAAGGGGTATCGACGTGGGCACCAGCATAGTCGAGTTTTTGGCTGAAAAACGGATTAATTGCAAATGTACGGTAGGCGGGAGTAAGAGGACGTATACCTGCCAATACTGAATAGAACCATTCCTCTATGTGCCCCATCATACAGTGATTCTGCGATGATGCCGCAGTGTCCATATTCCAATGTTCCGGCAATGAGGTAGCTCCTTGTTCAACAAAATAGCCATAGCCGGGATATTCGGTTTTGGTAAGCATTTCCATAGCTATATCGCCATACCCATACTCACATAATGAAAGGATAAGGGGACGCAGGGCTATCTCTCCTGTGCTCAGATGTCCGTTGTTGGCAATCACTGCCTGAGCCATACGCGCAGCCACATCAGCTTTGTTAGCATCATCCACCAATCCGAAATACAACGGCAAGGCATAATCTGCCTGGGTACCTTTGTCGTAGACCCCATCTACATAGTAACGGTTATTGGTCTTCTCTTTTACTCTGGCAGCAATCGCTCTAAACGTGTCAGCATCCTCATCCTTTCCGATTGCTTCTGCCATCTCAGCCATAGCGTTTGCCAACCCATAGTACACGCAATTGTGAACAAACTGCACTGACGTTGCCTTATCGTAGGCACCCCAGTCACCGAGACTGTTAATGGAAAGCAAACCATCGTCAATCCGTGTTTCGTAATAGTCCATCAGGCGTTTCATTGTGGCATAGTTATCGCTTATTATGGACTTGTCGCCATGGTTCAGATAGTGGCGGTAAGGAAGCATGATAGCTGTTCCTCCCCAAGAGGGGTCGCCAAGCCAATACTCTCCGAAATCAGGATATTCCGGCATGACACCTGGAATAAAACCGTCAGAATGTTGCCCCACACGGCAATCGTAGCACACCTTTGATGCCCAGGCTGCAATATCGTAATTATATGCCAAGGTGTTGTAGAGAAGACCGGGCACCTCAAGCCACCCGAGTTTCTCACGGTGCGGGCAATCGGTCAGAGTGCTGTAGAGATTGGAGTCAATGGCTCTGAGGGTGATTTCGTGGATTTTATTGAGCAAGGGGTTGCTGCACTCGAATGTACCTGTCTTGGCAACATCGGAACTTATCACACATACGGTGAAGTCGTCGGTAGTCGGCTCATAATTGTCGATACCGAAAATCTGGAGATAGCGGAAACCGTGATAAACAAATTCCGGACCCCACTCCTCCTTGCCATCATTGCCGGCAAAGGTATAGCAATCATAAATAGGCGTTCCACAACTGCCATTTGTCTGACCGTGACCACCCTTAGCTGACAGCACCTCGCAGGGGTAAATCTGTATCTTGCTCCCTTTATCCCCTTTCAATGCAAAACGGTATGTTCCGGCAATATTCGTACCGAAGTCGACAATATACGAGCCGTCAGCAAGTTTCCGGACATCTGAGGCTTTCCATTGCTCAACCACTTTCAGTGCCGGCGAGAAACGTGCCCTCAATTCACCGACCTCTGACGCGCATTCACGTGCCTGACTCCAGTTGTTACCATTATAGGTGGCATCGAAATCCTCGCCTCCATACCACGATGCGAAAACTGTCGGCGAAGGGGACACGAGCCAACTGCCGTCTGTAGTAAGTATCTCGGAAGTGCCATCCTCATAGTCTAAGAGTACCTGCATAATGAAACGCTTACGACCGAATATCGTGTTTATCTTCGAATAGCGTTCAGTAGCCGGATTGTCATACATACCCCCGGCAACCGTAGCCGCAAAGCGCAACTGACCGTCTGCTCCGATGTGATCAGTAATGTCATAAATAGAATATATCACACTTTTATCATAGTCGGTCTGCAATGGTTCGAGCACATTATCAGATACCTTTGCACCGTTGACTTCCAATGAGAACACGCCCAAGCCGGAGGTATATGCCCGCGCACGACGCACCGGCTTCTGAATCTCATAGTTTTTTGCGAATACCACCGCTCCCGGATTCTTCTCCGGAGAAGACGACAGAGACGGAGTCGGATAGTTTTCCTCAGCTACAAGCACAGATTCATTACCTGATGCATCGATTGAGACAATGCTGTAGTCAACCGGATAATTTGCGACAAGCTTATTGTCGGATGCTGACGGAACATCTTGACGAGGATAAATCACGATTTTGTCGAAAGCCATATCCTCACCAAGGTCAATGGTGAAGTCTACGGCAGAGTCAGGTGAGCCAAATGCTTTGCTCGTCGTGCCTAAGAAACTATTGCCGGGGATAGTGATACCGTCTGTAAGGTATTCGTTTTGCCATTGTGTTCCGTAGGTCTCCGATGCTGAATTTGACACACTCTTTCCTTCTGATATTACATCATCACCATTTAAAACCTGAAGTTCTGACAACTGCAAGCGATAGTTATTCTCACCCCTGACCGGCATTCCGAGGTGTGTGGCATGTAAACGCACATATCTTGCCGTCACCTTTTTCCCAAGGTCGTAGATTATCACACATTCAGCGTCATCATTCTCCTCTATCCAACGGGCTTGCCAGTCGGAACTGTCAAGCAGAGCAGTTTCAAAATAACTTGGATCGCTCCATGGAGATTCTGTCCCGTCAGCATCCCAAATACGCACTCTCCAGCTATATCTACGGCTTGATTGCAAAGGAGCTCCTTCGTATAGGATTCCATAAGGAGTCTCCGCATCAACCTTTCCTGAATCCCAGAGCATTTCGCCATTATCATCTGTCACCTCGATCTGATATGCAGTCTGTCCGTTAGAGGAACCGTCGGCGGATAGTTTCCAGCTAAACACCGGAGTCCGGTCAATGCCCAACGGAGCTGTAAGATAATTAACACGCATATCATCCGGCTTATGGCTGGCAGAAACTATAGAAACAGTTGATAATGCCACCACAGTCAAAGCTGCACGTAGATTTGTCAATATAATTTTCATCTCCCTTAAATAAAAATATTTTTTGCAAAAATATAAATTATTGTAAAGACTCACATATTGATATTTGATTAATTACCCCCTATATTCTGACAAGCACCACTCATTTACCCTGCCATACACTTCCGGAATGGAGTTCCTACCCTTATCAGCCCTCTCATATACCATATTTATACCTCTATACTATCGTCATACTACCCTACCCCCTTAATCGTGATTTCTTGTGTAGTAGTAACTCCCTCCTCGGCTCACTATAAATCAGTAAGCGGTCGATGTGAATCGGCCGCTTACGTTATCTCAGATTTACTTGTGTAATGTCGGATTTATCGGTGGGCTTTATACTTGGCTGCTGCCTGTGCATAGCTATTGGCCTTCGCAGCGTCAGCCTTCACGCCCTTGCCATTGCGGTACATGTCCTCAAGTCGCTCACAAACGACCACCATCAATGAAGCCGGCAATTTGCCGTTTTTCGCAATAGGCTCGTAGTAGTAGGTGGCACGTGCAAAGTTCTCGTTCAGGAAATCACCGTTATAGTTCATACTTCCTAAGTAGAACCTTGACCAGTCATCGCCATTTTCCGCTGATTTCTCACGTTCCTTAAGACCTTTAAGAAAGCCGTCCTTATAAATCGGCTCATTCTGAAGCTTCATTCCGGAATGTACTTTCTCTATCCATACAAGGGCAGTCTGAGCATCCTTAGCGACTTCGCTATTCGCCGGCTGTTCGGGAAGCATCGGACGGAAGAGCATCACACGTGAGTAATTCTCACCAAGCTCGCCTGCGAGGTAGTGCCAGAAGAAAGCGTCAGGATAGTCAAGAGAACCGCCATTCTTAGTGCCGAGCAGATTGGCATATAGCGACATACCTCGCGGATAGCCCTTGAGTGCAGACTGATGGTAGTTATCACGTGCCTTTCTACCATCTTCCTTGACCCCCTTACCCTCTAAATACATACTGCCAAGAGCGGCATACGCAAAACCGTCGTGGCCGGAGTGACGAGCGTCAAAACATTGCTTTGCTTTATCGTAATCCTGACTCTGAAACCAGTAAAGACCCAACGTATCATAGGCTGCCTCATTTCCGCTTTTGGCTTCCTTCTCCAGAAGCTCAATATGCTTTGCGTCAAAGATTGCATCCGGCTTAGGAGCGTTTGCTGCTACAGTTTCAGTTTTGGCTGTCTTCTTGATGCCAAACAGTGAGAAAAGATTGTTGCGTCCTGCCGCTGTGGCAGACATAGCGATTAAGAGGAGATTGAGAGCAATAAATAATTTCTTCATAGTATAGTGGATTATGATTTGTTATAATACCCGTTAAACAATGTAAGTCCCATAATAGTTTACAGCCATTCCATTTCTTCACACAAATATTTGTAGGCACACCGTCACTGCCATAGCCAATACACCCACATTACTCATCACCCAAACAGCTATTATGAGCAATCCTTGCCTTTATTTAGAGTCAGCACAGATATAACCTTGGAGATTAGATAAATTTCATTAATTTTGCAGTGTCGAAGTCGCAAACCGATAAAGAACGTTAAAGCCGGCAAAAGACATTAAAATATGAGCACCAGGTATGAATATAAAATATTAGAGAAGCAATAGTATGCAGTTTACCGATATAATTTTCGCAATATTCATGAGCGTGTTTTTCTGCATCTATTGGTTTGCACTCAGGCACAACCTCAGATTGCAGAACGTATGGCTCCTCTCCGCAAGCTATATCTTCTACGGTTGGTGGGACTGGAGATTTCTTCTCCTTATCATTCTCACCTCCCTGTCAACTTATGGCACAGCCCTATTATTTAAGCACTATCGACGGAAATGGCTTATTCAAGGCAATATCATCCTCAATATCGGTATATTAATCCTTTTCAAATATTTCAATTTTTTCAGTGAGAATATCACGCGGCTCTTCAGTCTTTTCGGTATCGGGCTTGATTGGTTCACTATTGATGTATTGCTACCTGTGGGCATCTCCTTCTATACCTTCCAGGCAATCGGCTACTCCATCGACGTGATGCGTGGAAATGTCCATCCCACCCGTAATCTCATTGGTTTCTTCACTTTCATAGCATTCTTTCCGCAACTTGTGGCAGGACCTATCGAAAGTGCAAAATCCCTGTTGCCTCAGATTTTGCGGGAAAGAGTGTGGAATACCCGACAAGCCGTGGCAGGGTTAAGGATGATTCTCTTCGGCTTACTAAAAAAGGTGTGTGTTGCCGATATGTTGGCTCTTTACGTTGACCGCATATTCGATGTTGCCGAGATTACTCCGGTACATATCCTGTCAGGAGGAATACTGTTCACCTTTCAGCTATATTGCGACTTCTCCGCCTATAGCGAGATAGCACGTGGATGCGCTGCACTTTTAGGTATCAATCTGATGGTCAACTTCCGCTTCCCGCTTTTCTCACGCAATATTATAGAATTCTGGCAACGGTGGCACATTTCCCTGATGCTTTGGTTTAAAGACTATCTATACATTCCTCTTGGAGGTAACAGAAAAGGGAAATGGCGCACGATAATGAACTATTCGATTGTCTTCCTTCTTTCCGGACTGTGGCACGGAGCTGCCTGGAATTTTGTCATCTGGGGAGCATATTGGGCAGTGTGCTACGTCTTAGGTCGCTATCTCCTTCACCTTGACCGACATCCTCAAAGTAAAATCTCGCTGCACGACCTCCCCAGAATACTTCTGACGTTTGGAGTGGTAGCTTTCGGATTCTACATTTTCCGCTGCGCCGACATAACCTTAATACTACACGGTATCGAAAATGCCTGGATATATGTTTTGTTCTTCGGCATTCTCTGTCTGATGGCGAAAATATCAGTTCGACTGCTAAAAAGCGTCCATATTAAGGGAACTGATGTTGGCGTTACGGCAATAGCGTTATTGAGCTTGGCATTGGTTCTTTCCGGACACTCCATGTATCTTCTGAAATTCTGGTGGCTCTTTGCGGCACTTTTGGTCGTAGCGATAGAATGGCAGGATCGTAACTGCGACTATCCCTTTGCCATTGCTCCTCGTAACACTCTCCTACGCCGTTCACTATATTGGGCTATGGCTACCTTTATCGTCTTAAGCGAACCTACCGAAATGACCTTCATCTACTTTCAATTCTAAGTATGACCACAACCCGTTCCCTCATACGTTTTATCTGGCGGACAATGCTGATGGCATTTGCCGTTGTCCTCCCGGTTGGGATATGGTATATTTGCACCGATCCGTTCAATGTAATTTACCATTACGATGAATATTACGAGAATCCTGCCACATATCCGAATAGAATCGGTCTTAACAAAGGTGTGGTCAC
>CAMWIF010000085.1 GCA_947174225.1 uncultured Porphyromonadaceae bacterium
AGATTGCAAAGCTAAATCGAAAACATTGTGGCTGCATTGGAGCTTTACTCAACATATTCAAGGTTGAAGCATAACGTATTCAAAGTTGAAGCATTATGAGGGACTTTACCGAAACCGACATAGAACGTATCGAGCAAATCATCGATTCCCAAGACCGCGAAGCCGCCCAGCAGGAGGTGAAGGAAATGCACCCCGCCGACATCGCGGAACTTTTCCAGTGGCTCAACCTCAAACAGGCTGAGTGGCTGTTTAATCTCATTGAGGATAAGGAGAAAAAGGCTGATGTCCTTATGGAACTCGACGAGGAGGACCGTAAGAAGCTCCTCGAAGGGATGGATCCGGAGCAAATCGGTCATTATATCGACCTTCTCGACACCGACGATGCCGTTGACCTTATCCAAGAACTCGACAAGGAAGACCGCGACGAGGTAATCTCCCATATCGACGACGTGGAGCAGGCGGGAGACATCGTTGACCTTCTCCAATATGACGAAGACACTGCCGGTGGTCTTATGGGCACTGAGATGATCGTGGTAAACGAGAACCTTTCAATGCCCGATTGCCTGAAAGAGATGCGCCGTCAGGCTGAGGAACTCGACGATATCTATTACGTCTATGTGGTTGACAACGACAATCGTCTGAAGGGTATTCTCCCCTTGAAGAAGATGATTACCCACCCTTCCGTGTCGAAAATCAAACACGTGATGGAGGCAGATCCGGTATCGGTGCGCACAGAGACACCTATCGACGACGTGGCAATCGACTTTGAGAAATATGACCTTGTAGCTATGCCGGTAGTGGATGGCATAGGCAGACTCGTAGGTCAAATCACGGTCGATGACGTGATGGACGAGGTGCGTGAACAGAGCGAGCGTGACTATCAGTTGGCTTCAGGTATCTCCTCCGACGTGGACGCTTCCGACTCCGTGATTGCCCAGACAAAGGCACGTATACCCTGGCTCCTTATAGGCATTGTAGGCGGTATAGTAAATTCACTCATCCTCGGCGGTTTCGAGGCTCAGATCGCAGCCGTCACCGCCTTGGCTATCTTTATCCCCCTTATCGGTGGCACGGGCGGTAACGTCGGTGTGCAGGCATCTGCTATCGTGGTGCAGGGTCTCGCCAACGGTCGCCTTGAAATCAAAAACGCTTGGAGCCAGATAGGCAGGGAATTTCTCGTGGCTATGCTCAACGCCGTGGTCATTTCCACAGTCGTTTTCCTATATATCTTCTTCACGCAACCGTCTGAATATAAATATTCCGTAGCTCTTGCCGTAGGAGCATCGCTATTCGCCGTGGTGATATTCGCTACCGTGTTCGGTACCCTCGTACCCCTTACCCTTGAACGCCTGAAGATAAATCCTGCCCTCGCCACAGGACCCTTCATCCAGATTACCAACGATGTGGTGGGTCTGCTCATCTACGTGGGTATGTCAACCTGGATGCTCTCTGTATTTCAATAAATCTAAAATCATATTTCCACCGTGGCCAAAATTGCCGAGACACCGCTTATGCTCCAGTATCTGGAGATGAAAAAGAAACACCCCGACGCGATACTGCTTTTCCGTGTCGGCGACTTCTACGAAACATTCTGTGAAGATGCCATATCGGCAAGCGAGATTCTCGGCATCACGCTTACCCGACGCGCCAACGGCAAGGCACAGTCGGTGGAACTCGCCGGATTCCCCCACCACGCCCTTGACTCGTATCTCCCGAAACTCGTGAGAGCCGGAAGGCGTGTGGCGATATGCGAACAGCTCGAAGATCCGAAGCTTACGAAAAAACTCGTAAAAAGAGGTATCACGGAGTTGGTGACTCCCGGTGTAAACACCTCTACGGGGGCATTGCAAGCCAAGGAGAATAACTTCCTTGCAGCCGTGCATATAGCAAAGAAAACGGTAGGAGTGGCGTTTCTCGACATCTCCACAGGGGAGTTCCTGTGTGCCGAGACCACTCCGGAGGAGGTAGACCGTCTGCTCAATCATTTGGAGCCTAAGGAACTGCTACGTATGAAGGGTACCCGCGACTTCTGTACTGCCAATTTCACCCATAAATGCAGCGTTTTTGAGCTTGATGACTGGGTTTACACCACAGCAGCAGCCGAGGAGCGGCTTCAGAAACAGTTTTCCACCTCCACACTCAAAGGCTTCGGCGTAGATAATCTTCCTGCCGCTGTGATAGCAGCCGGGAGTATATTGCATTACCTTGACCTTACAAGCCATACTCGCATATCTCACATCACCTCTCTCGCACGAATAGACAATCGCCGGTATATGCACCTCGACCGCTTCACGGTGCGCAATCTGGAGCTTCTTGACCCTATGAATCCGGAAGGGAAGAGCCTGCTAAAGGTGTTAGACAAGACGCTATGTCCTATGGGTTCACGTATGCTCCGACGCTGGCTGATGCTCCCCCTACTCGACCCTGCTGCCATAAATCGTCGTCTCGACGCGGTGCAGGCATTCTTCGACAACCGAGAGATGAGAGAGAGGGCGCGTGAGGCAGTGCGCACTACGGGTGACATCGAACGTCTCGGCTCACGAGTGGCTTCCGGCAAGATAACGCCAAGAGAAATGGTGCAGCTCTCCAACGGTGTCAAGGGAGCTATGGCGTTACGTACGGTTCTACAAGAGGAGGAAAACGATGTCTTGCGAACACTCGCCTCAACTATGCCCGATGTGGCAGAGGTGGCACAATGGATTGACGCACAGATCAATCCTGACGCTACCAATTCTTTCGGGAAGACCCCGATAATAGCGGAAGGGGTTGACTCCGAACTCGACGACCTACGTAACCTACGCGCCAACAGCCACGACCGTCTTCTTGCCATTCAGGCACGTGAGATAGAGAAAACCGGCATAACATCGCTTAAAGTACATCAGAACAACGTATTCGGTTATTATCTTGAAGTGCGTAACACGCATAAGGACAAGGTGCCGGAGCATTGGATTCGTAAGCAGACACTCGTGAATGCCGAGCGTTACATCACTCCTGAGCTGAAGGAACTTGAAGAGAAGATCAATGGCGCAGAGGAGAGGATAGCCGAGATTGAACTTCGTATATACACGGAGCTTCTTAACCGCATAAACACCCGTTTTCCGCAACTCCACGCCACAGCTTCGGCAGTGGCTACAGCCGACTGCCTACTCTCCTTTGCCGAGGCAGCCGACGAATATGGCTACGTCAGACCTAAGATAGACGATTCCCTGTCAATATCAATCACCGAAGGAAGGCATCCCGTGATAGAACGCAATATGCCTCCGGGCGAATCATACGTATCCAATTCCGTAAACCTCGATTCCGATACCTGCCAGATAATGATGATCACAGGTCCGAATATGAGCGGCAAATCAGCTCTGCTTCGACAGACAGCTCTCATAGCCCTTATGGCTCAGACAGGTAGTTTCGTTCCGGCAAAAGGGGTGAAAATGGGTGTGGTCGATAAGATTTTCACACGTGTCGGTGCCAGCGACAATATATCTTCCGGAGAATCGACATTTATGGTAGAGATGAACGAAGCCGCTGCTATACTCAACAATATGAGCGGACGCTCCCTGATACTCTTTGACGAGCTTGGACGCGGCACATCTACCTACGACGGTATTTCCATAGCCTGGTCTATCGTGGAGCATATCCACGAGAACGGACGCTTCAGACCCAAGACACTCTTCGCCACCCATTACCACGAGCTCAACGAGATGGAGAAGAATTTTCCGCGCATTGCCAATTTCAACGTTTCTGTAAAGGAGATAGGCGGCAAGGTGGTGTTTCTCCGCAAACTTGAAAAGGGGGGTTCGGCTCATAGTTTTGGTATCCACGTAGCGAAATTGGCAGGTATGCCCCCCTCCATTGTGAAAAGGGCTGACGAGGTGCTTCTGCAACTTGAGACAGCTTCTAAATCGGTGGAGGGTAGTAAGGATACGGTGTCGAAAAGCGGACTCGAAAAACTCGGAGCCAAAAGCGAGGGCTATCAGATGAGCCTCTTCCAGCTTGACGATCCGCTTCTTTCGCAAATTCGTGACCAGCTGCTCGACGTCAATATCAATAACCTGACCCCTATACAAGCCCTTAACCTGCTCTCTGAACTTCAAGGGCTTCTCACAGGCAAGTGAGGGGGATTAAACCATTCTCCAAAAATTGGCTCAAACAAAGAAAACTCTCCTACAGAAAGTGACCTCTTTTCATAATATATTTCCCTCCGTAAGACATAGGCGTAATCTCGTTGCCACGCTGTGTCTCTTTCTTGTGTTGCTGCTCTCGGCTGGATGCAGCACCAAGAAAAACACAGCGATGTCGCGCCAATGGCAAGCCTTCAATACGCGCTACAACGTATATTTCAACGGCTCTGAACACTATAACGAGCAGCTGAAGGCTATGGAGAATAACTACGAGGACGATTACACACGTACCCTCCTCACCCACCCTGCCGAGGCACGTGCCGACAACAAGCTTCCCCAGCCTTCAGGCGATTTCAAGCGCACCATCGAGAAGATGCAGAAGGCTATCCAGCTACATTCTATCACCAAGAAACCGACAAAACGCACCAACTCAGCCAAGGATAAAGCTTTCCGTGCCCGCGACGAGTTCAACCCTTTTCTGCATAATGCTTGGCTTATGATGGGCAGGGCGCAATATCTTAACGGTGACTTTCTCGGGGCAGCCTCCACGTTCTTATATATCTCGCGACACTTCACGTGGATGCCGAATGTGGTGACGGAGGCTCGTCTATGGCAAGCACGCTGCTATTGTGCGCTCGACTGGCTCTATGAGGCGGAAAACGTCCTCCGTCTTGTGAAGGAGAAAGACCTGACTTCCAAATCACTGCGTCACCTATATAATCTTGTGCGTGCCGACTACTTTGTGCGTGCCGAAGAGTATGAGCAAGCCATAACACCTCTACGGGAGGCGGCAAAAGGGGCATCCGGCTCCCAGAAAAACCGTCTTTGGTTCCTGTTAGGACAGGTATATTCCCAGCTCGGTCGTCGCCAACTCGCATATGAGGCGTTCAAGAAAGCCGGGTCAGGTGCGTCTACTCCATATCGCACCAAATTCAACGCCCGTATACGCCAGAGTGAGGTCTATGCCGGCACAAACATACGCAAGGAGGTAAATTCACTTAAAGCGATGACGAGATATGAACGCAATAAAGAATATCTTGACCAGATATATTATGCCATCGGTAACCTCTATCTTTCACGCGGCGACACGGCAGAAGCCAAGAAGAATTATCTGATAGCCGTTGAGAAATCCACCCGCAACGGCATAGACAAGGCTATGGCACAGCTTGCATTAGGCAATATCTACTTCAAGGAGGGGGACTATGTGAAGGCTCAACCCTGCTATTCGGAGGCTGTGCCCCAGTTGCCTGACAACTATCCCAACTACAAGACCCTGCGTCTGCGTAGCGACGTGCTCGACGAGTTGGCAGTATATGCCGGCAACGTGCATCTCCAAGACTCGCTGCTTATGCTCTCCAAGATGTCGCCCGAAGAGAGGGAGGCAGCTTGTAAGAAATTGGTGGATGAGCTTATCAAAAGAGAGAAAGAGGCTGAGGAGGCAGCTAAGAAGGAGGAATATCTCGCCACACAGCAAGGCAATTCCAGCCCGATGGATAAGAATGCACCCTCCACTCCGGGTATGACTATGAATTCCGATAAATCCTGGTATTTCTACAACACAATGACCAAGAATGCCGGTAAGACGGAGTTCCAGCGCAAATGGGGTGCGCGTAAACTTGAAGATGACTGGCGACGGCGTAATAAAGCCACGTTCTCGCTTGACGATGATGAGGAGACCGAATCTGACGATGAGGCTCTGACGGCTGAGAACGATTCCGTGCCGGCAGCCGACAAAGAGATGCTGGAAAAAGCCAACGACCCCCACAATGTGGAGTATTATTTGAAACAGATTCCCACCACTTCGGAGGAGATTCAGACAGCCAACGACGTTATTCAGGAGGGTCTGTATAATATGGGTATTATCCTTAAAGACAAACTTGAGGATTTCCCGGCTGCACGTGAGGAATTTAATACTCTCGACACCCGCTATCCCGACAATGTATATCGTCTTGACGTGTACTACAATATGTATCTGATGGCGGTGAGGGAAAATAATGCCGCTCTCGCCGAGCAATGGAGGCAGAAGATACTTACGGAATTTCCTGAGAGTGCCTACGGACAGGCTATGCTCGACCCTAACTATTTCGACAATCTCAGGATGATGCACCAGGTGCAGGAGAATATGTATACGGAGGCTTACAGTGCCTATCTGTCTGACAATAATGAGGCGGTACACGAGCTGACAAAGAAGATGGAGACCGATTATCCCCTGTCGCCTATTCTTCCGAAATTCGTATTTATAGACGCTCTATCCTACCTCACCGAGAAGGACTATCAGCAATTCCAGGACCGTCTTACGGAACTGCTGAAGAAATGGCCTGAAACAGATATGACCGATATGGCATCAGCCATTGTCAAGGGTCTGAAAGAGGGTAAGACACCCAATGCCGGACTGTCAAACTCCCGAGGTATGATATGGGATATACGTCTGTCTGACTCTGAGGAGCCAACGGGTGCCGACGGTGAACCTGCCAACTTCGAGCGCGATCCCGACTCGCCGCAGTATCTTGTGTTTGCCTTCCCACGCGATGAGGTCAATGCGAATCAAGTGCTATATGATGTGGCACGCTTCAACTTCTCATCATTTATGGTGAAAGACTTCGACCTTGAACAGATGAGTTTTTCCAACATAGGATTGCTGATAGTAAAGGGCTTCGCTAATCTCCGTGAGTTGGAGCATTACCGTACTATAATGGAACAGAGCGATCTGGATTTACCGGCTGCCGTGCGTCCCATTATGATTAGCCAACACAATTTCGACGTGCTGCTGAAAGGAGGTCGCTCTTTTGAGGAATACTTCAAATTTGAGGAGGAGGCTGACGCGGAGAATACTGAAGAGGAAATTCTCGGTCCCGGTAAGACTATGCCTACCCCTGATGATTTGGCTCCGGATGAAAATGCTGAGGAAACCGAGGAGGAGCAATCTGAAGACGTTAAGCAGGAAGTTTCAGAGGAAAATCCGGAAGAATCGGAGGAAGCCGAGGAGAACCCGGAAGCCGAAAATAGCGTTGTCAAAGAAAACGAGGGGGATTCCCCAATCAAATTTTATTGAATAAAGAATGGAAAAAATACTCTGGGCAGACGATGAGATCGATCTCCTCAAGCCACATATAATGTTTCTTAAAGCCAAAGGCTATGATGTCACCACCGTGTCTAACGGACGTGACGCCCTCGACACGCTTGACCACGAGCGTTTCAATCTCATCCTACTTGACGAGAATATGCCCGGATTGTCGGGTCTGGAAACCCTCGCGCGTATCAACCAGACACACCCTGAAGTGCCTGTGATAATGATTACCAAATCGGAGGAGGAAAATCTTATGAACCAGGCTATCGGCAACCAGATTGCCGACTACCTCATCAAGCCGGTCAATCCAAATCAGATACTCCTCTCCATAAAGAAGAACCTGCATAGCGGTCAATTGATGGCACAACAAGCCACGTCCGGTTATCAGCAGGAATTTCAGAAGATTACATCGCTCATAAATATGGCAGACACCGTAGAGGAATGGATGGAGGTTTACCGTCAGCTCGTATATTGGGAGCTGAAACTTGCCGACACCGACAACTCTATGGGTGAGCTTCTGCTTATGCAGAAACGCGACGCCAACAGCAATTTCTGCAAGTTTGTGAAGCGTGAGTATGAGGGATGGGTAAATACCGACCGCCATCCCCTTATGAGTTACGAGCTTTTCAAAAAGCGTGTGTTCCCTATGCTCGACAAGGGGGAGAAAGTTTGCTTTATTCTCATTGATAACTTCCGTCTTGACCAATGGAGAGTGATTCAACCGTTGCTTTCCGAATGGTTTAATATCGACGAGGAGCTTTACACAACTATCCTTCCGACCTCTACACAGTATGCCCGCAATTCGATATTCGCCGGACTTATGCCCTTGCAGATAGCCACCATGTTTCCGAATCTTTGGGTAGATGAGGATGAGGACGAAGGACTGAATATCCACGAAAGTGAGCTTATTAAGACACAGCTCGACCGTTTCCGCCGCAAGGAGACATTCTCTTATAATAAGTTGAATGATTCCTCAGCAGGTGAAAAGTTCCTTCAGAAGCTTAACGCGCTTAAAGACACTCCACTCAATGTTGTTGTGCTCAACTTCATTGATATGCTTTCCCACGCCCGTACAGAGTCGAAGATGATTCGCGAATTAGCTAATTCCGATGCTGCTTACCGATCACTTACAGAATCTTGGTTCCGTCACTCGTCATCACTCGAGATTTTCCGTCGTATGGCAGACCTCGGTTTCAAGGTAATTGTGACTACTGACCACGGCACAATCCGTGTAGATAATCCGATAAAGGTAGTGGGTGATCGTAACACCAATACAAATCTGCGCTATAAGGTAGGTAAGAACCTCAACTATAATCCCCGCCAGGTATATGAGATGCACAATCCGAAGAAGTTCGGTCTTCCATCACCCAATTTGTCAAGCACCTTCATCTATGCTTGCAACGAGGATTTCTTCTCCTATCCCAACAACTACAACTATTATGTGCAGTATTATACGGGCACATTCCAGCACGGGGGCATATCTCTTCAGGAAATGCTCGTGCCCTTCGTCACCCTCACTCCGAAGTAAGCACTCTCAACCCAATAGAGCCATTCATCTCAATGAAACTGATATATTACATAATATTGCTATTAGGATTGGCTACAGTGCCCGAAATATCGAAGCAACGGTTAGCCGTAAGGGAAGTGGCTACAAAGGCAGCTGCCGGCGATCCCAAGGCTCTCTACGACCTTGCCATGCTCCACGATATGGGTTACGATTCCATCCCTGTAGATTCGGTGCGCTCTACCCTGCTTTACCGGCTCTCGGCGGAGGCAGGTTACGCTTCGGCACAGAATTATCTTGGTTTCAGATATTTCAACGGTGAAGCAGTACGTCAGGACGTGGATTCCGCTCTCTATTGGATGGCTAAAGCAGCCGGAAACGGCGATGCCAAGGCTGCCAATAATCTCGGCTATCTTCTCGCCAATAGCGAAAAGGTGACACGCGATTATCCACAAGC
>CAMWIF010000086.1 GCA_947174225.1 uncultured Porphyromonadaceae bacterium
ATGCCGGCGGGAGGGGAGATGTCGGTTTAAGTGTGGAATCAGCAGCCATTTTAAATAAATTTTGTTATTGAAACAAATTTTTACAATGGCTTGTTCACTGTTTGAAAAGTGAATCCCCCGCTAATCAGTGATATTGCAGAGTTAAAATCATTGTTGAATTAGGGATACAAAGAAATCTTTGAGATTAAGGGTGTAGGTAATGAATGTCTGGGCTGCCACCACACCGGCTCCTGTTGAAACGTTGCTATATCCCCACACCGGATCGCCTAAGCCAAGGTCAGCAAGATCCCCGATTACCCCTTCGTCTATTTGCCATTTATAGTTAAACCAATTATAGTAGCTTTTTGATATGCTGGACAAAGTAAACGTATAGCCGAAATCTATTAAATCAGGATTCCAGCTTGGCATTACCAAATTGTAAGAGCAAGCGGAATAGTGGAGATGCAGTGTATAGGTAGAGCCTGAAAACTGACGGTCGGTGAAGTAATTGAAGCCATAGGCTCCTCCTGTCATCATAGAATCAAACACTCCCAGATGTTCACTGAATATAGGCTCTGCATCATAGTCAAATGTGCCGGTAAAAAAATGTGATGTTCCAACTACTTTCACATGGCTGAAGCCATCGTCGTCTTCATTATCTTCATTGGGTTGGGATTTTGGATCAGTGTTATTGAATGGAGCTTCTGAAAATTTATAATAATTGTCTGTGCCGGGAGCATCTGCGATGTCAAGCTCTATATTTATATTGAAATCGCAATTAGCATTCAATGCGCCATATTGGTCGATGTAATGCCATATGTCGGTGACAAATGGGGTGTATCTGAGAGATTTTATCGGTACGGCGTAGGGAACGGTGACGTCTGCCTCAGCGTGTCCATAAGTCTTACTGTCGGCTGCTATATGGATGTGATCTCCCTCCTTAGGCACATAGTCGGCATCTTTTGCCTCTCCATTTACCACGATAGTTATAATTGCATCCTCCACAGAGTGATTATCCGATGAATTGGAATCGGAATAAAGCCAAGTGCGCGTAACCTTTACATTGATTGGTTGTCCCGCAGTAATCAGTGAATTTAGGCAGAGTACGGGCTTGGTGCTTATATCCGGTGTGAAGTCTTCATGGCATCCTGCCAATATGACAGGAAATATTGTGGGAATCAAATATCTAAGGAGTATATTTTTTAGTATTCTGTTTTTAAGATAGATACTTATCATTAAAATGAGGTTTCTTAGAATTGCCATGTGTAGGATATTGAGGGAATTATGGGTAATAATTTTACTTTTTGAAATACTGGTTTCGAGATGCCGAAATCATCTTTGCTGCCTCTTATTATTGCTACAGTGTTTAGATGGTTGTAGGCATTATAGAAGCTGAATGTCCAAAAGCCACGTTTATTTCTGACATTGCAGGCAAGATCCAGTCTATGATAGAAAGGCAATTGATAATTATTTATAGGAGCCTTTAACGGAATCTGATCAAACCAGTTTGTCTCTCCAAAGTCCGGTCCTTCCCATACTTGAGGTAAGAGTGTAAATCGGTTGCCGGAATGTCCAATCCACGTGGCGTTAAGCGTAACCTTCTTGCTGACGTTCCAATTAATCGCAATATTGATTGTATGACGGTTATCAAACGTAGCTGGATATGGTTGCCCGCCGTTCTTCTCTTTAAATTGGCGATCCGCCCAGGCAAGCGAGTAGCTGACGCGCCCGGTGAATTTACCGGCTGTTTTCTCCACACTTATGTCAATGCCTTTCGCAGAGCCTTTACCGGATATGAGGCGAGTATGCCAAAGCTCCATTGGAGGATAAAGATAGTATTCGTCACGATACTCCACAAGATTGTGCATCTTCTTATAGTAAGCCTCTAAGGATATGATATATATGCTGTTGTTGGATTGCCAGTAGCCTCCTATAGCAACCTTATCCGCTGTCTCTGGCTTGAATTTGCCGGTGATGGGAATCCATTGGTCGGTAGGAAGTGAGAGGTAGCTCGTGGTGAGTTGGTGAACATATTGCAAGGTATGGCTATAAGCCCCCTTTACACTCAGATTGTCGTTGATTCGGTAGCTCAGTGAGAGGCGAGGAGAGATGCCACCGTGTGTTTTGCCATCAATATAGAAGAGAGAGGTGTGAAGACCTATATTTGTATGGAGTCTTTCAAATATACTCCAATCATCTTCGATGTAGGCATTGAATTCATTCGCTCCGTATCTGGAGACTGAATCTGTTAATAAGATTTCCTCATCGTTGATAATATATTTCTTTTTCGCGTATCCTGGCAGAAAGGAATGTCTTGTGTAGTTGGCACCAAATCTTATGCGTGAAGTCTCCGAGGGAGTCCAGTCGAAATCCCCTCGAAAAATCCAGTCATTGATATTGTTATCAGTTCGATCAATGATCTGGGTGGTATTAACCACTTTGTCTGTAGATTCTTTATCTTCATATTCCTTTGCGAGATCGTTGTGTCTCATGTTAGTGAAAAAATGAGTATATGCAATGTTGAACTCACCTGTTAAATCGCGTCGTATCCTATAGTTCAATCCTGCTTGCACCACGAAATTTCCCCAGTTGAGATCAAATTTTTCCTTTTCATAGGAGGTTGAATTATTTTCTCCGGGATAGCCAATTGAATAAGTGCCTTCATAACCGGATTTGAGAAGGTCACTGCCATAGTATGCACTGAAGAATCCGGTCATTTTAGAGGAAAAGCGATGAGTCACTTTGGCGTTGAAGTCGATGAAATTATAATTCAGTCGTGTTTTCTCCTCCTGTTTTGAATTGACTATGGCAAGTATAGGAATTGATATAACGGAATACCATGGACAACGTACACCCACGAGGTAAGTTGTCTTTTTTCCTATGGGCCCCGATATATTGAAGGCTCCAGATGTGAGTCCTAATCTTGCAGAACCGTGATGACCGTCATGACTTCCATTTTGTAGTCGCACATCCATAATTGAGGATAATCTGCCATCATATTTTGCAGGTACGGAAGTTTTAAAGAAATCAATATACCTTATTATATCGGTGTTGAAAGCAGAAAATAAACCGGCAAAGTGATTCACTTGATAGAGGGGAACATTGTCGAGTAGAATAAGATTCTCGTCGGAATTGCCACCGTGTACGTGCATACCTGACAGACCCTCGGCATCGGCTGATACTCCCGGTTGTAGCTGCATAGCTTTTATGACATCCGGCTCTCCCAACATCGTAGGAATATTGCTTACCTCTTCTGCGGTAATCTTTCGTGCCCCTATTTCCGCTGTGGTTACTACCGGCGATTCAAGACGCGACATAACAACGATTTCTTCAAGCATTTTCACAGTGTCGATTGGTGTGACTGAGGTGGTGATGGTGGGGCGGGGTGGCTGCGTTCTTTTGTCGCTCTTCTGCTTCACTTTTCTCTTCTTGAGAACCACATTGTTTCCCTTTATCTTGTATTCAATGTCGGTATCTTTGAATATCTCCGAGAGAACCTTTTTCAGGGGTTGCTTATTGGCACTGACAGTAATCTTCATATCTTTAAGGAGATCGGAAGAATAGACAAAGTTCTTTCCCGTCTGCTCGATAATAGTTCGGAATACGACGGGGGCAGGCTGGTTGACCGCCTTTATTGTGACGTTCTGAGCCGACAATATAAGAGGAAAACATAGCAATATGATTATGATAGTCAAATGTTTCATCGATCAATGGTGATATTGGTCATTATGGTGAATGGTTATGATCGGCAGGATGGATTCTTGGTCAATCTTCGTAGCCGCTGATTCGCATATCTGTGGCGAGAATATCATTGATTGTATCCAACAGATCGATGGCGGTCCCTTCGTAGTGGAGGGAAAGTTTGTAGTCGGAAGCATTAGCAGGTAAGCCAATTACTTCAACTCCGTACACCTCTTTTATTTTCTCTACCACAATCGGCAAGGGAGCATCCTCAAAGTCGATTACCCTCACAATCGTTTCAGGAGCGGCGATAACGGGTTGTGTCTGTTCCATAGATTCGGATGAGGTGTTGAAATACCCGGTATTATATATTATAGCTGCTGTAGCTCCAACTACGGCTATAAGAGCGGAGGCGGCTACGGTTTTGGTAGCTGTCCAGCGAAATCTCCTTACCGGTTTGATGCGACGTAATGCTTTATCTGCATCGAAATGCCCTTTACGATAATGCTTTGCAATGAAATCAATTTCCTTGTTATCTTTCATATCCGGATTACTGTGCAAATGATTGTCTATGAATAATTTATTAGAAATCTATACCGATTCTGAAAGAGAAATAGCCTGTGCAACCGTGACGTTTGCCGATTGGTCCTGTGATAATAAATTCCCCATCCGGAGCTATGTTAACGTCATATAAATCAGATGTGTATCCAATAATTGAGGCACCGAGTCCGAGATTTATTCCCATTTTGCGACCCCAGTTGAAACGATAACCGATGTTAGGAGAGAAGTAGACTCCCCCTCCATTAGTTAGGTTATATCCCAAACGTATCTCACCGAATGGGGTGAATTTCCCGAATAGCAGGTCAGTACGTCCGTGTATGAATGGGGTGAGTAGGTGGGCTACATGGTCTGAATTATATTCATAATCGATGCCTGCACCTATATAGAGCCACGGATTGAATTGGAAACCGTGGGAGGTGGAGAATCCGGTATAATAATCTGTGTAGCGTTCTGTGAATTCCGTTACCTTTTCAGTGCGTACACTGTTGCTCCAATCAAGGAATCCACGATAGCCACGCTCAGGCTGACGAGCAGAAGCGTTTAAGGCGATAAAGATGATTGCAAATAGAAAAATAATCTGTCTTTTCATAACGTTTAAAAGGTTTTTTATCTTTACGACGCTATGAAATCGAAAAGGTCCTACTTGATATTGAAAAATTTTACGACATATTGAAGTATTTTTATGACCTCCCTAAAATGGAAAAATTTGTGTTTAGGTTATCGTTAGATTGAAATACCGAATAAAGTAGATTGAGATACCGAATAAAGTAGTATAAAGAGTGGGTATTAGAGGAAGGGAAGGAAGAAGGGTTTATGACCGCTTGAGAGGGCGTCACGTAGTCGGCTGAAAGCTTTGGTCATCTGATTTTTGACGGTCTTGACGGATATGCCTAATTCCTCAGCAATCTCATCGTTTGAAAAGCCGTCGCGTTTACTCATAAGAAAGACCTCCCTGCAACGTTCAGGAAGCTCGTCAATAGCTTTCCAAATCCGGGCATCCCTGACGGAGGTATCAATCGTTTCTTCATCCACATCTTGTAGGGCACTGAGGTCGATAGTGTCTTTGGCATTTTCAGGCATATCATCAAAAGCTACTGTTTCTTTCTGATTACGCAGAAAAGATAGGCAGCCATTTCGCACACTGCGATACATATAGCTTTTGAAGTTTTCAATCTCCTTACCAGCTTCTACAACTTGCCAGGCTTTTAAAAAGGTCTCCTCCACTATGTCTTCTGCAGTGTCTGTGTCGTTGACAATGCGAAGTGCGTACATACCTAATGGCAGGTACAGTTGACGGAAGGCTCTATCAAACTCTAAGCTCGTCATTATGTAGATAGTTAAACAGACTGGGGGCAGGGATTTAAGATAAGGGGAATTAGGGGATTATTTACGGAAGTAGTCGTATACGCATATCCACCTTGGTATGATTCTTTTGTTAAATTGCATAGCTATTCTTTCTTTTATACTTTTATAAAATATATCTGATTGTAACGCGAGTGTGCAAAATTACTACAAACCTATTTATTACGCAAATATGGGAAATGCTCTATTACCGTAGAGATAGCATAAATATACCGTAATATTTGCTTTTTACATAAACTTGCATTACCTTTGCAAAAAATTAAATATATTAACTGATCATGAGCAAAGAAAAAATCAAAAAATATATGCTCTCTGAGAGCGATATTCCCCGACAGTGGTATAATATACAGGCAGAGATGCCGAATAAGCCATTGGCTCCGATTCATCCGGCTACAAAGCAGCCTCTGAAAGCAGAAGACCTTTTCCCAATATTCGCTGAAGAACTCTGCCGACAGGAGCTTAACCAGACAGATACCTGGATTGACATTCCGGAAGAGGTGAGGGAGAAGTATAAGTTCTATCGCTCTACTCCTTTGGTGCGTGCGTATGCCCTTGAGGAGGCATTAGGTACACCGGCTCATATCTATTTCAAGAATGAGAGCGTAAGTCCTATGGGTTCTCATAAGCTGAATTCAGCCATTCCACAGGCATATTACTGTAAGAAGGAGGGTGTAAAGAATGTCACTACCGAGACCGGTGCCGGACAATGGGGTGCTTCTTTGGCATATGCTGCAAAGATGTTCGGTCTTGAGGCAGCGGTATATCAGGTTAAGATAAGCTATGAGCAGAAACCGTATCGTAAGAGTATAATGCAGACTTTCGGTGCGCAGGTCACTCCATCGCCGTCGATGTCTACACGTGCCGGAAAGGATATCCTGACAAAGACCCCAAATCATCAGGGTTCACTCGGTACTGCTATTTCTGAAGCCGTGGAGTTGGCTCAGACTACTCCTGACTGTAAGTATACCCTTGGTTCTGTGTTAAGCCATGTCTCTCTTCACCAGACTGTGATTGGTCTTGAGGCTGAGAAGCAGATGGAGATGGCAGGAGAATATCCCGACATTGTGATTGCCTGCTTTGGCGGAGGTTCCAACTTTGGTGGACTTGCTTTCCCGTTTATGCGCCATAATTTTACGGGTGAGCGCAACACACGTTTCATAGCTGCAGAGCCGGAGTCTTGTCCGAAGCTTACCCGTGGTAAGTTTATGTATGATTTCGGTGACGAGGCGGGTTACACTCCGTTGCTTCCTATGTTTACGCTCGGTCATAATTTCCGTCCGGCTAATATACACGCAGGAGGTCTGCGCTATCACGGTGCCGGAGTGATTGTGTCGCAGTTGCTTAAGGATGGACTTATGGAAGCTGTGGACATTTCGCAGTTGGAGTCGTTTGAAGCCGGCACACTTTTCGCACGTACCGAAGGTATTATACCCGCTCCGGAGTCATGCCACGCAATAGCTGCCACCATAAGGGAGGCGCTTAAGGCTAAGGAGACAGGCGAGGAGAAGGTGATTCTGTTTAATCTTTCCGGTCACGGTCTGATTGATATGGCTTCATACGATAAGTATTTTGCCGGCGACCTTCAGAACTATGCCGTCACTGATGAAGAGATTGAAAAGAATCTTTCACAATTGAACTCATAAGTATCATCAGGCAATACCTGTTGTGGACATTGTATTCACAAAGGATAGAGAGTATTTTTCGAGATAATTAGATTAAATTTTAAAAGTAAGATAAAAAATGCGCTATGAAAAGTTGGGAGGTGATTTAAGCTGTCCTGCCTGATTATGTAATTGACATTTTTTATCTTCTTTAGGCAAAATTACTATAAAATATCAATCATACTTACCGTTTCAGTGGTTTATTTCAGACTGATTGCCTTATAGAGTGACATCGTAAAAACGTGTAGCCTTAGGGAGTATGAGGTTAAAATTGTAAAATCAACACTAATTATTCACCTTTGGGTGGGTTTATTGGGTAAGAATGATTTTGTAAATCATATATTTTTAGTAACTTTGCATCCAAAACCCAATTAAAACCAACCAAAGAAAATGACTAAAGCAGAAATCGCACAGGAGATAGCGAAGACCACCGGCATAGATAAGGCCACTGTTGTGGAGGTTATCGAGCAGTTTATGAACGTAGTTAAGGGCAGCCTCGCCAGCGGAGAGAATGTCTACCTCCGTGGCTTCGGCAGCTTCATAATCAAACAACGCGCAGAGAAGACCGCACGCAACATCAGCAAGAAGACATCTCTCATCATCCCGGCTCACAACATTCCGGCATTCAAGCCCGCCGATTGCTTCAAAGAGGAAGTTGCCAAGCTCTGATCCTACAGTTGGCACTCAGTGACCAGATCTCCGCTCAAGGAAATTGTAAAACCCGATCAAGATTTTTGAATCTTAATCGGGTCTTTTTTTTGTCAGAAAACGTGGAGCGTTTTAATGAGAGTAGGTGTGATCAATGGTAGGTGAAGTGGTCTCATACTGACGCATACATTGTCCGGTAGTCGACCCGATATAGGTGGGGTCAGATATATAATATATCTTGCCGTTGTTTTCATATGAAGTGCCACGTATAGACGCACCAGGAATGCTTACAGAAGCACTTTCATGTCCCGGGAAGGCCAAAAGCTGGTTATCTACGCCGAGGGCATTCCAAAGCATATAGGTATAGAAAATGGCACGGTCTTCGCAGTCGTTCTTCGGATAGTAGAAGTTCTCCTCCAAGAAATATGGCTTCTCGAAGCCATGAAGTTCATCGTCGGTGGCATAATCGAATCCGAATTGCATAAAGCGTAGGAGCTCATTGGTGGCAGTAAGTTTATCCTTATTGCCAAGCTGGCTCTTTATCTGCCCGATAAGGTCTTTACGTAGGTTCTTATCGAGGACACTTACGGCAAAGCCCTCGGTGTCCATCTGGGGATATCTATACACGATGGGCATAAGATTCTCATTGAGAATCCCGGTAAGGGTAAGTCCTCCCTGCGATATCTTGAAGGGTCGTTCCTTCATAGGAAGGCTAAGACCATCAATACGTAGATCTATAGCTTTCCCGTTTTTTGCGGCTTTGGGTAGGTCACAGGTGGCGAGACGTACACCGTTGAGATTGACTCCCGGAGGTGCCATAAGAAAATAATTACGTCCACCGATTGTCATGTAGGAATTGCCGTAAATCATTTGTTCGCACGGCATAAGTATGACCGGGTCACCCGTACCGGTTGTTACAGCAATTCTCACATCGTAGCCTTGATTGGCCAAAAGATAGTGTACGGCTGACATTTTGGGTGATACTCCTGCATCAGGAAATTTGCTGTCCATATATGCGCTAAGAAACTCATAGGTCAGATATTCATTCAGGCCAAGTTGCTTAATTTTAGGCATTATGGTATTTCCTACTCGCTCTGCAAGGTTCTGCTCATCCATAAATTTCCAATGACGTGCAAAATCGGCTGCATTCCCAAGACTCTTGTTTATCTGGAAGTCGATTTCCGGCACCAAGATTTCCATACCATAGAAATTCACCACGTCTTTACCGGCACGATTTTCT
>CAMWIF010000087.1 GCA_947174225.1 uncultured Porphyromonadaceae bacterium
GTATTTAACAATATTTATCTAATAAGCCTACTTGTTTAGAAACTTTAAGAAATTGGTCTGATTTTTTAGGCCAATTTCTTTTGTTATGTGCAAAATAGGAGGTAATTTTACGCCGCAATTCAGAAGCCTGACTTCATGACCCATGTGCCCGGTGACGTGGCACAGAAATGGGGTGGGCGGAGTGTTTAATCGATAGAAACCAATAATAAATCTGATAACAAACATTATGGCAAATCAAAAAGCTGAAGCACCCAAGGGTAAGCTCGGAGTGCTCGTGGTAGGACTCGGAGCAGTGACCTCAACATTTATGGCTGGTGTGCTCGCAGCCCGTAAAGGTCTTGCAAAGCCTGTAGGATCAATGACCCAATATGACAAAATCCGTGTCGGAAAAGGTGATGAAAAGAAGTATCTTCACTATAAGGACATTGTGCCTTTGGCAGAGCTTGACGACATCGTGTTCGGCGCCTGGGATGTTTATCCCGCCAATGCTTTTGAATCGGCTGTGAATGCTGAGGTGCTCAAAGCTAAAGACATTCTTCCTCTTCAGGAGGAGCTTGAGGCTATCAAGCCTATGAAAGCTGCTTTCGATAAGAACTACGCAAAGCGTCTTGACGGCGACAATGTAAAGGAATGTAAAGACCGTTGGGATATGACTGAGCAGATCCGTGAGGACATCCGTAACTTTAAGAAAGAGACTGGAGTAGATCGCGTGGTTGTGCTTTGGGCTGCCTCTACCGAGGTATATGTGCCGGTAGATGAAAAGGTTCACGGTTCGCTTGAGGCGCTTGAAGCCGCTATGAAAGCTGATGATAAAGAACATATAGCCCCCTCAATGTGCTATGCCTATGCCGCGCTCTCTGAAGGTGCTCCGTTCATAATGGGTGCCCCAAACACCACAGTCGATATTCCGGCAATGTGGGAACTGGCAGAGAAGACCAAGATGCCTATTGCCGGCAAAGACTTCAAAACGGGTCAGACACTGGTGAAATCAGGTTTTGCTCCTATCATCGGCACTCGTTGTCTCGGTCTGAGCGGATGGTTCTCTACCAATATTCTCGGCAACCGCGACGGACTCGTGCTTGACGAGCCGGCTAACTTCCGCACAAAAGAGGTGAGCAAGCTCTCTACTCTCGAAAGTATCCTTGTGCCTGAAGAGCAGCCTGATCTCTATGGCCACGGCAACGATGAGGACACACAATATTACCATAAGGTACGCATCAACTACTATCCTCCTCGCAACGATAATAAAGAGGGTTGGGACAATATCGATATCTTCGGTTGGATGGGCTATCCGATGCAGATAAAAATCAATTTCCTCTGCCGCGACTCTATCCTTGCCGCTCCGCTCTGCCTTGACCTTGTATTACTCAGCGATTTGGCTCAACGCGCCGGTCGTTATGGCATCCAGCGCTTCCTGAGCTTCTTCCTCAAGAGCCCGATGCACGACTATACAAAAGATGAGGTGCCTGTCAACAATCTCTTCCAGCAATACGTTATGCTGAAGAATGCCATCCGTGAGATGGGTGGCTACGAAGCCGACGAAGAGATTGATTGATATTAAAATTACTTATGCGAATAGACATACTGACAGTCTTGCCCGAAATGTTTGAGTCTCCCTTGGGATGCTCGATTCTGAAACGCGCACAAGACAAAGGACTTGCGGAGATTGTGGTTCACAATCTCCGCGACTATACCACCGACAAGCACCGTAAGGTAGATGACTATCCTTTTGGAGGAGAGGCAGGTATGGTTATGAAGATTCAGCCTGTGGAAGCCTGTATAAATGCCTTGAAGGCTGAGCGTGATTATGATGAGGTGATTTTTACTTCGCCCGACGGGGAGACATTTAACCAGAAGATGGCAAATTCCCTGTCAATGGCAGAAAATCTTATTATCTTGTGCGGACATTATAAGGGTATAGATTATCGCATAAGGGAACATCTGATAACAAAGGAGATTTCAATAGGCGATTATGTGCTGACGGGAGGAGAGCTTCCGGCTTTAGTAATGACCGATGCTGTAGTGCGTCTGATTCCCGGTGCCATAGGCGATGAGCAATCGGCTCTGTCTGATTCTTTCCAGGATAATCTTCTTGCTCCGCCGATTTATACCCGACCTGCCGAGTATAACGGTTGGAAAGTACCTGAGATACTTCTTTCAGGTCACGAAGCAAAAATCGACGAATGGAGATATGAGCAGAGTCTTGAACGTACACGGCGTTTACGTCCTGATTTGCTCGATTGATCGAGATTCCTAATTATTCATATATAATTGTAATAAAGAAGGTGAGACCTGCGGGTCTCACCTTTCGTATTAAATGAATTTTGGTTGTAGGTGTAAATTCTTGAGTATATATTTAAAGATAAAATTTCTTTTTGTTATCTATAATCTTTAAGTACGCTTTGGAGTCTTTTGCGGGCGAAGAAGATTCTACTTTTTACTGTGCCTAAAGGAAGACCCATATGCTCAGCTATTTCACTATATTTATAACCTTGTACATACATTGTGAAAGGCACTCTATAGTCGTCGGAAAATTCTCTGATTGCTGATGAAATTTCTTTAGCTGCAAAACTTCCTTCCGGTGTGGAGAATCCTGATTCTTGAGATAAATTAAGATGGTATAAATCTTCTGACTTATCTATAACCGTCGCGCTTCTAACTTGTCTTCTATAGTTGTTGATGAAAATGTTGCGCATTATGGTAAAGACCCAGCCTTTAAAATTGACATTGTCTACATATTTAGATTCGTTGTCAAGCACTTTTAAAGTTGTATCCTGCACTAAATCCTGCGCGGTTTCTTTACTTGTGGTTAACTGATAGGCGAAGTTAAGAAGGTTGCCTTGTAATCCGAGTAGTCTCTGTTTGAAAGTAACTGAATCTGCCATTGTTGTATAGTTTTTAAGTGGTGATGGTAAAACCCGATTGAAGTCTGATTTTAACCGTTTAAATTATTTTTATATCTCTATAACAACACAGTTTGAAAAGTTATCACGGGCGAAATGTTAAAAAATGTATAAATTTTAATCTTCCTTTCTTTTTGCTTTCCGAGGCTTCTTTGTTATGTTTAGGGAGTGGGCAGGTGGTTCCGAGGTGGGCAGATATAATAGGGGAGTAGAGGGGGATGGGTGTGGCGTAGAGTGAGCCGAAGATAGGGGTGAGCGTTAAATTTTGAAAAAATAATCAATGAAATGATGATTTAATGGCATATAATAGCTAATTTTGTACTCATTACTATAAATGCCCTGACAAGTGAGTAAGACTGTTAAGAAAGCAAATTTTTGGATTCGTCGCCGTTCCCATCTTCCCGTCCTTGTGATCGGGTCGCTGATGGTGGTGGTTTTGTTCTTTAATGACGACACGTCCATATCTATGAATATGGAATATCAACGCCAGATCAACGAGCTTTCAGAAGCCATAACGGAGTGCCGGGATTCTGCGGCATTCTATCGGCGACAGAGGGAATCGATAGTCCGCGGCACCGGGAGCCTTGAGCATCTTGCTCGAGAGAAATTCCATATGCAGCGTCCCTCGGAAGATGTCTTTATACTTAAGTGAAAGGAGTGCCTTCCACTTCTTTGTCGAAGTGAGAGGTTAAGTAAACGTTTTCTTATTTCTGAAATGTCAAGTTATTCCAACCCGCCCATAGGGGGCAATGAGAAAAAAGGCAAACTCGTGGAAGGAGGGGCTACATTCGGCCTTCTCCTTATATGTGTGTCGTTGGTGTTGCCTTTTTTCAGCCCGTCTGACTTTACTTTGGTGAAGGTCTTGAAATGGGTTTATAGTGCCGGAGCGTTGATTTATGTGATTGCGAGAGTGATTGGGGCTAAGGCTCCGGGAGAATCGGTGAGGTTGCGTCGTCTCCTGCGTATGGAGTTTTGGGGTGGTGTAGCTTTTATGGTGGCTGCTGCTTTCTGGTTTTATTCAGAAAGCCATCTCGGACCTTACGCCGGAATGCTCGCATTGCTCAGACAGACTATTTTGTTCACATTGGTAGGTGCCGCTTTACAGGTGATTGCCTCTTGGCTCATCGTCAGCTGCCAGCGTAAGGAGAAAGGAGCCGGGAAATGAGAAAGGCTAATCCTCTCCATCTTCTGACAATAGACCAGGGTAATTCCTCGGCGAAAGTGACTGTGTGGGACGATGACCGCGAAGTTGAGACACACAGAATATATTCAATGTCGATAGAGGAGCTTATTCCGGTGCTTGAGTCGACGGAGATAGACAGTTGTGCCTACTGTAGTGTGGGTCATACTGATGCTAAGTTTTTGGAGACTTTGCGAAGGATGCTTGACGGCAAATTACTTGTGTTGACTCCTCTGACTCCGGTGCCCATCCGTATTGTATATGGTACACGCTCCACTCTCGGTAACGACCGTGTGGCGGCTGCTATAGGAGCGGCACGGCTTTTCCCGGGTGAAGGTTCGCTTGTAGTCGATGCGGGCACGGCTGTCACCATTGACGTAGTGGACAGTGAGGGCGCTTTCCTTGGTGGAAATATTGCCCCCGGTATGAGATTGCGATTCTCGTCACTTCACGAAGCAACCAGTCAGTTACCTATGGTCGATTCTACGGGCGAAGTCGCACGTTTCGGCCATGATACAGTGTCGGCTATCCGTTCAGGTGTGGTAGGAGGGATGGTAAGTGAGATCGCGGATGCATATGCCTATGCTGTCGAGAAGTATGGCTGTCGTCACGTTGTGCTCACCGGTAACGACGCGCCACAGCTTCTCCCTATTCTTGAAGAAAGGGGGCTGCCCGTAGCCATCCAACCCAATCTTGTAGGGCTCGGTCTTCTCTGCATTTTCCGTTATAATCTAAATAATATATAATTACGACTTTCCGATATTATGAATAGAATAAAGTTACTACTATTGATGACTGTGGCTGCCATAGCAGGTATGCACGCTCAAAATGTCACCACTCCATACTCTATGTATGGCTATGGCATTCTTGGCGACCGAGCCACGTCTATGCAGCGACAGATGGGTTCGGTGGGCTATGCTATGAATTCCGGACGCCAGATTAATGTGATGAATCCTGCCTCGTATGCGGCTATTGACTCCCTTACTTTCCTTTTCGATATGGGTGCCGATGTCACTCTGCTGTGGCAGAAAGAGGGTAGTGTGAAGCAGCGTTCCACAGGTGGTGGACTTGACTACATCACTATGCAGTTCCCAATTACTAAGTATCTCGGTGGCTCGGTAGGTTTATTGCCATATTCTTCGGTGGGTTACGCTTTCGGTAAGGATATTAAGTATGGGGCTATGGAGAATCAAGGTTCAGGTGGTATAACCCAGGCTTATATCGGTGTGGGTGGAAAATTCAAGGGTTTCTCGTTGGGTGCGAATTTGGCTTACAGTTTCGGCAATATAATAAATGATGTGTATGCCACGCCGTCATCTACCGGACAGTCACTGGTGGAGCACGTGATGCAGATACGTGATTGGGACCTTGTGATTGGTGCTCAATATACGGCTAAATTCTCACGTACCGACCGTATGGCTGTAGGTGTGACATTTACTCCAAAGAAATCCCTTCATGGAAAGACATGGGTCACCGCACAGGAGCTTTCCCAGAATACAACTACCATCGACACTGTCGCCTCAGCCAATATGGGAGGTAAATATTATACGCCTACCTCTGTAGGCGCCGGCATATCTTACCGCCATGAGCGTATATCAAGTTGGATGGTTGAGGCGGATATATCCTATCAGGAATGGTCGAAGGCTTTATATTCTCCTTTATATAAAGAAGGCTTGGATCATACTGCGGACAATATGGTTTTTCAGGGTATGAAGTTTAACAACCGTACACGCTATGCTGTCGGTGGAGAGATTGTCCCAAAAGTTCGAGGTAATTACTTAGAACGTATGGCTTACCGTGCGGGAGTGTATTATACGGATGATTACCTTAATATCCGCGGTAACCGTCTTCGCGAATTTGGAGTGACATGTGGATTCGGCTTCAACACTCCCGAGGGTAAGACAATGATAAATCTCGGGCTTGAATGGAAGCATCGTGCCGCCCATCCTCAAAGTCTTATAACTGAGAACTATTTTAACATCACGTTAGGCATTAATGTCAATGAACTCTGGTTCTGGCAGCGTAGAATCAAGTAATATGAGAAAGGCCGGGTTAGGACTTATGGCAGCAGTGGCGTGTGCCATATGGGGAGGCAGTTGCACTGAGGAAACGAAGATAGACGTTTCAAATCAGTTGAAGCCTGACCGTATGCCCTCTATGGTGACCCACAATGTCAACACTCTTATTTCCGACTCGGGAGTCACTCAATACAAGATCGTATCGCCGGTGTGGTATGTGTATGATGAAGTGGATACACCTTATTGGCTCTTCCCCAAAGGTTTGTATCTTCAGAAGTTTGACCCCAAATTTAATGTCATCGCTACGGTGGCAGCCGATTCAGCCCGTTTCTATAGGATGCAGAAACTCTGGAAACTGGAGGGTAACGTGGAGATGACCAAGGCTCCAAAGGATCTTTTTCTATCCCCAAGGGTATTTTGGGATCAGCGTCAACAAAAACTTTACTCCGACACGTTCATCCATATCGAAAATGCCACACATGTGCTTGAGGGCACAGGTTTTGAGAGCAACGAACGCTTAACAAAGTATAGAATCTTGCATCCGACAGGCATTTTCCCTGTCGACCGTAATAATCTAAAACCGGACAAATGACTTTAACCACTGCTATAATAGTAACTGTGATCGCTTTGATACTCTCAGGCCTTTTCTCAGGCTCGGAGATAGCTTTTGTGCAGTCGAGTAAGGTGAGGATGGAGATTGATGCAGCTCGAGGTGGTATAATCGATCGCATCATCCGTGGTTTTTCACGCCATGAGGAGATGTTTATCTCCACGTTATTGGTGGGCAATAATGTGGTGCTGGTGATCTATGGTATCGCTTTTTCGGTGATTATAAACCCCATATTGGAAAGGTGGCTCCCCTCGGAGGGTTTGGTGCTGGTGTGTAATACGCTTCTTTCCACCGGGTTGGTGCTGATTACGGGTGAGTTTATGCCCAAGACGGCATTTAGGATTAACCCTAATCTTATGCTCAGGCTTTTTGCCCTTCCTTTGTATCTTATCTATTTGGTGCTTTATCCTGTAGCTCTTCTTGTGTCGGGCATTTCCTCCGCTCTGATGAAATTGTTTGGATTAAAGAAAGAGGAAGAAACCTCAGAGCAGCTTACAATTGAGGAACTGGACGATTATCTTCAGAAACAGCTTCATGATACGGCAAACCGCGATATGGTGGAGAATGAGGTGAAGATTTTCCGAAATGCCATAGACTTTAAGGATACCGAGATGGGAGAGTGCATGATTCCACGCAATGAGATTGTAGCGGTAGGAATCGATAATATAAACAGAGAGGAGCTGATTCGTAAATTTATAGCTACCGGACTTTCCAAGATAGTAGTATTCAAAGAAGATATAGACGATGTATTGGGCTACATACACATATCAGAGCTGTTTAACGTCAATGAAGATTGGAAGGATCATCTGAAACCTGTTATTTTTACGCCTGAGACAATGTTAGCCAACAAGATGATGAGGCGTATGCTGGCTGAGAAGCGTTCTATGGCAATAGTCGTAGATGAGTTTGGGGGTACAGCCGGGCTTGCCACTTTGGAGGATCTGGTAGAAGAGATTTTCGGAGAAATTGAAGATGAGCATGATAGAAAACGTCTGTTGGCACGGGAAGTCGCTCCTGGTGAATACGAGTTTTCTGGACGTGCTGAGATTGAATATATTAATGAGGAATTCGGTTTGGATCTGAAAGAATCAGACACTTACCACACTTTGGGAGGCTACATATTGGAGAATTTGGGTGCTTTACCTGCTCAGGGAGATAGCTTTGAGATAGGCAACCTAAAGTTCAATATTTTGCGAATGTCAGCCACTCGTATTGAGCTGGTGAAGGTGACAAAGGTGTGAGGAGATATAGGTATAATGATTAGGGATAGATGGGGTGCTCAGATTTGATGTGAATTCGGCGAATAGAGCAATGGTGCAGAGGAATGTGGAGGTAGAGGATTAGAGAAGGGAAATATGTGATGATTTCAAGAGTTTTGTCAGAGATAAAAAGTGGTATTGAGTACGATAAATAAAATTATTTGAAGATTTATGTCTTTTTTCTTGCAAAGAACAAAACAAATCGTTACCTTTGCACTACAGTTAACAACTACAGTATAGAAATTATAAAAACTAAAACATCAATGAGCGGCAAGTCCACTTTTAAAACGTCGGTACTTGGGATGCAGTCAAATCTCCTATCGTTCGCTATGAAACTTACGTTGAATAGGGATGAGGCTCAGGACTTGGTGCAGGACACCACTCTGAAGGCATTGAACAACGAAGAAAAGTTCGTTGACAATACTAACTTCAAGGGTTGGATGCTTACAATCATGCGTAATATCTTCATCAATAATTACAGGAAGACTTCGCGTGAGAACACCATGGTTGATTCCTCAGAAGATTTGTACCATCTTAACTTGAAGCAGGACTCAGGTTTTGAGACTCCTGACGGCGCCTATGCTGTAGGTGAGATTTCAACAATAATCTCAGGTTTCCCCGCCGACTATCGCGAACCTTTTAATCTACATGTTGCAGGTTATAAGTATGAGGAAATTGCTGAAAAGCTTGATATGCCTTTGGGCACTGTCAAAAGCAGGATTTTCTTCACACGCAAACGTCTACGTGAAATCCTCAAAGATTACCGTTGAATGAGGCAGCATACTTAAGCAGTCGGTTGTTCAAGGATTTTTCTGATCAACCACCCCACTGAGAATGCATGGAATAAGCCCTGAGATTCGTCTCAGGGCTTTTTCTGTATATGGTAATCTGTATTTTTTAGGAGTGAAATGGGAAAATTTAGAGTTAAAATGGCTTGCAGCGCGAAAAATCCCATTGTATTAACGTTCAGAATAACGTCATTGTTCACTGTGTTAACGTAATGAAACATATTTTAACTTTTATTGATTAGGCTAATTGACAGATGTTTGCGAGAAAA
>CAMWIF010000088.1 GCA_947174225.1 uncultured Porphyromonadaceae bacterium
TTCTTCTTGGGTGAGAATCCTGTACCTGATGCGCGTGAGGCGCAGCAGTTTGTCGGCTCGGAGGCAGCCATAGTGTCAGACCGTGAGATAGCTGGGTATACACGAATACGCGGAGGCTGGAACAATGGACGAGCTTATACTGTATACTTCCATCTTATATCAGATACCCCTTTTGCTGAGACTGCCACGTGGAAAGGGGATTCCATAACGCTTGATAATGCTCAGTTTGATTCCGGCAAGAAAACCGGTGCATTAGTTCAGTTCGATTCGGGAGAGTTACCTGTCAATCTTACAGTCGGAATATCCTTCCTAAGTGAACGTAAAGCACGCGAAAATGCTTTAAGCGAGTCGCAAGGTCGTGATTTTAATAAGGTACTTGCCGATTGCCGTGCCGAATGGGAAAAGTTATTAAATCGAATTACGGTTGACCCCTCTACGTCGGAGAAGTACAAGAGAATGTTCTATACAGGTCTGTACCACACTATGCTAATGCCTGTTGACCGAAGCGGAGAGAATCCTCTGTGGACTGACCCGGTGCCATATTACGATGATTTCTATGCCATCTGGGACACCTACCGTACATCCACACCTCTCATTACTCTGATTGCTCCCGACCGTCAGCGCGATATGGTTAACTCCCTTATAAATATCGGTAAACGTGACGGGTTTATGCCCGATGCACGGAGCGGTAACGCTAACGGTCGCACACAGGGAGGCTCTAACGCTGAGATAGTGATAGCTGATGCTTTCGTGAAGGGTCTTGATGGTATAGACTATGAAGAGGGACTTAAAGCTATGCTAAAGGATGCCACGCAATCTCCGGGCGCAAACCACGAAGCAGAAGGTAGGGGCGGTCTTGAGGAATACCTCAATTTGGGTTATATCCCCTACGGCATTCCGAGAGCCGGTAATCGAACTGTGGAATATTCCTATTGCGACTATGCCATATATCTTGTGGCAAAAGGTCTTGGTAAGGAGGAATTGGCGAAGAAATACCTAAAGCAGTCGAGCAACTGGAAAAATCTTTGGCGCAAGGATTACGAGTATGACGGTGTTAAGGGCTTCATTATGCCTCGCGATGAGAAAGGGGAGTGGCTTGACAGTATCGTTTATGGACATTCCGAGCGACTGAAACCCACTTTCGTCTATACTCCGGTGACATTTGAAGGTCCCTGGTATACCCCTTGGTGGGATATGTTTTTCTATGAGGCATCTTCCTGGGAGTATTCTCTGAGTGTGCCTCACGATGTGGAGGGTCTGATAGAACTTTGTGGAGGTCCTGAAGCTTTTGAAGCTCGTCTTGATAAGTTCTTCGATAAGGGTTACTTCAATGTAAACAATGAGCCTTCGTTCCTCAGCCCGTGTCTTTATCATTGGATTAATCGTCCTGACAAGACAGGAAAGCGTGTGCACGATATTATTGCTGCCAATTATAGCGATACCCCCAACGGCTTGCCCGGAAATGATGATTCGGGAGCGATGTCATCTTGGCTTGCTTTCCATATGAGCGGTCTGTATCCTAACGCCGGACAGGATTATTATCTTATCCATACCCCTTTGCTTAAATCCATTACTTTCCACCTTGCTAACGGAAAAGACTTCACGGTTAGATGTGACGGAGAGCCGGGAGCTGACGCAGTGATAGAGCGAATCACTCTTAACGGTAAACCATTCTCCGGTTATCGCCTCAGTCATAAAGATCTTATGGAAGGTGGCGAGCTGCTTCTTCATTTAAGGGATGATTGTGACGATGCATTTGCCGCTGCCGAATCGGCTATAAATAAAGGTCAGATAAAGGGTAGAGCTGAAAATAAACAAGGGCGTAAGGTAGTAAAGGGTAAAGAATTAGGTAAAGTTAGGTTCGTTTACAAACTTCATGGCCAGACGCGGAGATATGATGTCGCTTACCGTATAGTGCCGGGGGGCTTGCAAGCGGAATGGGGTATAGAGCGCAACGGTAAATGGCAAAGCGGAATATATCGGATGTCACGCAAAGCTTTGGATAATGGCAAGGCTCTAAGTTTCCTACAACCTGTCGATGGTGATTTCGTAGAATTAAACGATAACGAAGTATGGGGAATACTCCCAATGCAACTTCTTCAAGCTGCCAAGCGTGGTGAGGAGATAGAATTCAACAATACTCGCTGGAGTGTGGTTAACAATGCCACCACTTCAGCAGACGGTCAAATTCGCTTAATGGACTTAAACGAAGGTGCCGAAATGCTTATTCTTGACCGTGAGGATCTACCCTTAATTCTTGAAATGAAAAACAATCCTTTGGAAATTAACTGGACAATCGAGATGAAATAATCTCACTGGATCCGGATTAACATTGTGAATGAAAAATAAATAAATTTTTAATAAAAAATATTTGCAAAGCTGAAAGTTTAATTCTAAATTTGCAGTCCCATTAAAAACTCATTTTTAAGTAGAACCATTAAGCATAGATATCAACTTTATTAATGAGAACGATTTACTCTCACTGCGCTGTGGAGTGAAAACGATTTATAATCCGTCATATCTTACCCTATGGTTTTTATGTGCGGAAATCTTGATAACGACTGAACAATTAAACTAAAAACTTAAAACTGACCTAATGAAAGTTTTTCCTTCTATGACAAACTGCAGGCTTCGCCTCGGACAAAGGGATGTCGTGAGAATCCTACTTCCGATGCTGATGCTTCTTGCCTCTATTCCGGGTTTCGCCCAAGGCAAGTGGGTGTCGGGAACAGTCACCGACACTGATGGAGAACCTCTGATCGGCGTGACCGTAAGAATCGAAGGCTCAAGTGTGGGCACCGCTACTGACATTGACGGTAAATACCGTCTTGACGGAGCACTCGGTAAAGAGCTGTCTTTCTCCTATGTGGGCTATGCCACTCAGAAAATCAAAGCTGACAAGGCTATTATTGATGTTGTGTTAAAAGCTGACGATGCTCTTCTTGATGAAGTGGTGGTTGTAGGTTACGGCACAATGAAACGTAAAGACCTTACCGGCTCTATCACAACTGTTAACTCAAAAGACCTTAACGTAGGTGCCTACACCGATCCGGGTCAGCTCCTCCAGGGTAAGGTTCCCGGTCTGGTAGTTGTTCAGAACTCCGACCCTAACGGTGGCGTGAACTCACTGACACTCCGTGGCGCTTCCACACTTAACGGCTCAACCGAACCTCTTTATGTGGTTGACGGTATTCCCGGTGTAAACCTTAACCTTATTCCTCCGAGTGAGATTGAGAGTATTGATGTGCTTCGCGATGCTTCTGCTACAGCTATTTACGGTTCTAAGGCAGCCAACGGCGTTATCATCGTGACCACTAAACGTGGTGCTGACGGTCCTGCCCGTGTAACTTATTCAGGTTATGTGTCTTGGGAAAAGATTGCCAATGACCACAAGATGATGACCGCAGACCAGCTCCGTGCTTATGCAGAGGAGAATGGTATCAATATCCCTAACGATAGGGAAGAAGATACTAATTGGGCTAAAGAGGTGCAGCGTACCGGTTTCGCTACAAACCACGACTTGGCTATCTCCGGTGGTAATAAGACTACTACTTATAATGTTTCTGTCAATTATATCAAGCGCGACGGTATCATCAAAGGTGTAGGTAATAACCTCTTTACCGGTCGTTCATATATTGAGACCAAGACTCTCAAGGAGCGTCTTACCCTTGGTGTCGGTATCAACGGGAACATCCGTAAGGAATGGGGTGTGCCTCGTGGTATAGAGGGTGGCTCAGTTTATGAGGGTATGTATTATTATTCACCTCTTGTTCCGGCTACAAATGAGGATGGTACCTGGTATGCGGATAAAACTATCTCGCAGAACTACAATCCCCTTTCACTTATCTATGAGAACCGCTCGATGGCTACTTTCAAGCGTCTCCAGTTTACAGGTAAGGCATCTTTGAAGATTATCGAGGGTCTTCTTCTTAACGGTAACTTCTCATATGAAACTCAGAACTATCATTATAAGGCTTATACCTCTACACAGTCACAAAACAATACTCGCCACGGTGAGGCAGAGCGTAAGGTGACTGATGACTGGGCAAAACTTATGGAGATCTACGCCAACTATGATAAGGAGTTTAACGAGAACAATAAGCTTGCGCTTATGGCAGGTTACTCTTGGGAGGAGCACAAGAATGGCGATGGTTTCGGTGCAAAGGGCTACAACTTCTATGACGATGCACTTGGCTGGAACAATATCGGTATGGCAAATAGCTGGGATGCCGATCCTGTGTGGGGTCAGCTTGAAAGCCATACAAAGATGATCTCTTTCTATGGCCGTGTCAACTACTCTTTGATGTCGAAATATCTCCTTCAGGCTGCTATTCGTCGTGACGGTGCTTCTACTTTCGGTTCAAACAACAAGTGGGCAACTTTCCCCTCTGCTTCTGTGGCATGGAGAATCTCTCAGGAGAATTTCTTAAAGGATAATACCGTGCTTACCGATCTTAAACTTCGTGTAGGTTGGGGTCAGAGTGGTAATGCTCAGGGTTTCGATATTTATACAGCCCGTTTCTTCTATGACGCCGCAAAACGTTTCGACTATGTGGATCCCGTTACTGGAGCAGTTACCTCTTATAAGGGTCTGACCGCTGCGCGTAATGTAAACGATAACCTCAAGTGGGAGACCACCACTATGCTTAACCTCGGTCTTGACTTCTCATTCCTTAACGGCCGCATCGGTGGTACTATCGAATACTATAACAAGGATACCAAAGATATGATTTGGGATTATCCTGTGTCGGTGGCTCAGTATCCGGTCAACACAATGACAGCCAATGTCGGTAAGATGCGTAACCGTGGCGTCGAGTTGATGATTCAGGCGTTCCCGATTCAGACTCGCGACTTTACTTGGAACACATCTCTTAACTTCTCTCACAACGACAATAAGGTTGTAAGCGTTTCAAACAGCGAATTTAATGCAGGTGTCCTCAACCGTTATGATCCCCATCTTCCCGGTCTTTCACAGGGATGTAATACTCAACGTATCGTAGAGGGTAAGCCTATCGGTTCATTCTATCTTTGGGATTGGGCTGGCTATAACGATCAGGGTATCTCTACCTTCTACCGTTATGACGGACAGGGTAACCACATTCTTGATGAGAACGGTAATCCTGAGACAACAATGGATCCGGGAGAGGATGACCGCATATATATGGGCAATGCACAGCCTAAGCTGACCATGGGTTGGGATAATAAACTCAGCTATAAGAACTGGGATCTCAATATCTTCTTCACAGGTGTATTCGGTCAGAAGATTTTCAATGAGCCTCACGCTTATTTCTCATATGTGGCTTCAATCTCTCAGGGTAAGAATGTGATGGCATCTGTTATCAAGGATCAGCTTCCTACTGACGGCCTTGCCCACTATCCATCTCAGCGTTATCTGGAAGACGGCAGCTACTTCAAGCTTGCTTCGTTGACCCTCGGCTATACATTCCGTAACTGTTTCAACGGCTGGTTGAATGACATCCGTCTTTATGTATCAGCTAACAACGTCTTCACAATCACCAAGTATTCAGGTCGTGACCCTGAGATTAACCTCGGTGGCCTTGATCCGGGTCATGATACCCGCAGCGACCATTATCCGCGTACCCGTCAGATTCTTGTGGGCGCTACAATCAACTTCTAATCTCTCAAACTCGAATAGTTGAAAATGAAATCATATTTAAAATTACTTTCACTCGGTGCTATGATGGCAGGTATGGGATTGACCTCCTGTACCAACCTTGATACCGATCTGAATACAAGATATACCGAATTGCCCGATAATCCCATTGCGGTGGAGGGTGAATTCAATGCCTGCTATCTCTACCTCCACGGCTGGTTTGGTCGCGACTTTAATGAAGGTGTGGTTAATCAGGGTGACGAGGTTATGGGCTGTTGCTATGGAGTAGGTAACTATTTCGATGATGGCCGATATCTGGACGGTTCTATCCATGACCTTGATTTGGATAATTGGCGCACACGTATTATTGAGGGTTGTATGTCAGGTGTCAGCTACACCAACACTAAAATCAGGGCTTACGGTGGTCCGGATATGAACGACCCGGTTGTGGCTCCTTTGCGTGCTATCCGTGCATATTACACTTTCTGGATGATGGAGCTTTACGGGGATGCACCTATAATGTATCGTCCTCTCGAAGAGGGTGAGCCTATCGACCGCTCTCCGCGTGCAGAGGTGGCAAAGTGGCTTGAAAGCGAACTTCTCGAAATCCTTGGTCAGGAGGATGCCCTTAGCAAGGCAAATGACCTCTCTACTTATGGCAAACCCAACTATTGGATGGCTGCCGCTCTCCTTGCCAAGATATATCTCAACTGGGGTGTGTATACTCACGACATTACCACAGTCACTAACGATACTCCTAACGAGAAGCTCAATGACTGTGTGAAATGGTGTGACGAGATTATCAATTCCGGTCTGTTTGAGGTTGGACAAGGCTATCGTCAGAAGTTCTATCCCGATAATGGCGTACATATCAAAGATTTTATCTACGCTCTCAACGTTGACCCCGCTACTCAGGGTGACGGCACAACTACTTGGTATCGCTGGTTTGGCTTTAAGAAGGATGGTCTTTGTGTGCCTTACACCCTTGGCTGGAAGAACGATAAGTCGCTTGCCGGTCAGACTGTCCTGACCAAAGAGGCTGTTGATCGCTTCAATCTCCCCGGAGATGAACGTAACAAGATTATCCTTAAAGGTCCCCAGTGTACTTTCGATGCCAATTATGAGCAGACAGATATACCGGTTTATATCTATTCTGTGCCCGGTAATGAGAAGACTTTGGTAGGTCAGCTTACCTATCACGAGGATTTCGACTTTGACGATGCCTCAATCTATTCACTTGGTGATGAAGCATTGCCTAAAGCTAACAAAACTAATATAGCAAACGGTACAGCTCTCCTTAATATCCAGAAGGGTGCCCGCTGCTTCAAATATCCTCCGCGTGAAGAGGACTATTCTATCTGGAATCGTCAGCAAGCAAATGACTCTCCGATCTTCCGCTTTGCCGATATTCTCTTAATGAAGGCTGAGTGCATTATGCGCGGTGCTACTCCTACTTTGGGTGCAACCGTCAATGAGCTTGTCAATGTGGTTCGTCGCTGCTCAAATGCTCCTGAGGTGACAGGTGCCTTCACTATTCAGGATCTTATGGACGAGCGTTCACGTGAGTTCATCCTTGAGCCTTGGCGTAGAAACGACCTTATCCGTTGCGGAATGTTTGAGAACGATTGGGGTCAGAAGAACCGTTATAAGGTTTGGGACAACGAGGATCATACCGAATTCCATTGGGTAGAGCGTGATGGCGTGAAAGATCCTAACCGTCGCTTGATGCCTATCCATCGTGGTATCCTTGAGACCAACCTTAACTGGAAACAGAATCCTGGTTATGCCGGTTTCTGATAAGAATCAGAGTTGGCTTAATATAGCTTGATAAAACTCTTACGGCAGATTCTTGTAATCTGCCGTAAGAAACAAAACTAAACATATCTAAATCCATATTATCTAACCTTTAAATTATGGTAAAATTCAACTTCAAACGCAGTGCAATGCTGCTCGGAGCCTCCGCTGTACTTCTATCAGCAGGCGCAGCCGGTACTTATCGTGACGTAACCGGCAAGTATATGCAAAATCCCGCTTTCTTCCCCGGTTGGCAGGGTGCCCTTACCGACGTGGTTAACGGTGTAGGTGAGGTATACAATGGTGCTTTCAACCTTTATCAGGTGCTTCCTGATATGCCGGAGGGTGAGTATGTGCTGACTGCCGATGCTTTCTATCGTTGCGGTACCAACGACTATTCAATAGAGAACATGAAAGATGGTGCCAACCATTACGCTTATCTCTATCTCGGCGACGCTCAGGTTGAGGTAAAGGGTTTGTTTGACGGCTATGAGGCTGCTCCCAACAGTACAGAAGAGGCTGCTGAAGCTTTTGCAAATGGTCTGTATGTAAATACGATTACTTATAAACACCCCGGTGGTGACCTCGTTCTTGGTATCAAGAATCTCGGTGGTTACAACGATGAGTGGTGCTGCTTCGACAACTTCCAGCTCAAGAGCGGTGATACCGATTACACCGAGCTTATCAAGAACGCACAGTTCGAGGAAGGCATCGATATGGGTGCTGAGTGCTGGGATATGGTCAACAGTGCTGGTGGCGTTAAAACTCCTGACGTTAACAAGGGTGGCGGTGTATACCGTAAGACCAATGCTTCTCCCTATAACTTCGGTCAGCAGGTGGATCTTCCCGCAGGAACATATCGTTTCAGCGCACTTACTTTCCAGCGTTACGGTGGTGCCGGCGACTATGACGGAAAAATTATCACTTGCAAAGGCGAGTGGGGTCTGTTAGACGTGGAGAAATCTCCGAAGCAGTGGTATGAGACTAATTCATATGCTGAGGATGACTTTATAAACAATGCTTACCTCTATGCCTCTTTCGAGGCTGATAAGCCCACCAGCCTTTCTACTTCTATTGAACTTCTCGAAGAGAATGTGGTTGTGACTCGTCTGAAAGGTTCTTGGGAAATCTGCGAGGGTGACTATGCTTCTATGCCTGAGAATGAAACACGTGGTACTGCTGATGGCACCCAGATTGAACCTGCATATGATGTTCGCAACGTAGTTCCCAATTGGTGTGATTCAGGTATGGAGCGTGAATCTTCTGCTGCCTTTGTAAATGCACCTGAGAAGTGGTATCAGTATGTTGAGTTCACTCTCGAAGAGCCCGCTAAGGTTTGGGTAGGTCTTGGTAAGGATGAGAATAGCCCTGCTCAGTACTGGAATCCGTTTGCTGACTTCAAGCTCGAGGTTCTCGCAGATGGTGATGATACCGGTGTTGAGTCTGCTATCGCTACCGAGGATGCTGCTCCCGTTTACTACAACCTTCAGGGTGTTCGTGTTGCTAATCCTTCTAACGGTATCTTCATCGTGAAGAAAGGCAACAAGACTTCTAAGCAGG
>CAMWIF010000089.1 GCA_947174225.1 uncultured Porphyromonadaceae bacterium
TTATACAATTTAGCTTTTAACCCTTACTTAAATTTCGACCCTTACCTAAATTTGGATTAATGCACCTATTTAAACTTTTTCAGAACGATTTCGAGTCATCTTTTGTACATTTCATTTTTTTTCGCTAACTTTGCACGCAAAATAAACAGAAATGACGGCAATTATCAAAAGTCGAATATCGTTTGTTAAGCAATTCTCACAGTCTATGCTAAACGGAAGCATTTGCCTCCCGGCAACTTCCTTTTTTTCAGATATTTTGGGCAACTCATTGGTGGGTTGCCCTTTTTTGTACCCTCAAATTGCTTCCCAAAGCGACTATCCTCAAATTGCCCTAAACCATAAACTTTAAAACCCTATGATACTCCTCGACAACGCCAACATCTGGGCAGATGGCCAGTTCATCAACGGTGCCATCCTCATCCGTGACAACCGCATTGAGAAAGTGGCACGCAAAATATCTCTCGACGAAATACCCACCCAAGGTGGCGTCAGTGAGACCGTAGCCATCAACGTCAACGGACAATACATTGTCCCCGGTCTTGTGGATATGCACGTGCATTTCCGCGAACCGGGCTACTCATACAAGGAAACCATCTACCACGGTTCACGTGCCGCACTCGCAGGTGGTTTTACCACCGTATGCACGATGCCTAACCTCAACCCGGCACCCGATTCAATAGAGAACCTGAAGTTACAGCTCGAAATCATAGCACGCGACGCTCAGATGCAGGTGATTCCTTACGCCACAATTACCAAGCTACGTATGGGCAACGAACTCATCGACTATGAAGCTCTCGCCCCCTGGGTAGCCGGATTCTCCGACGACGGTTCCGGTGTGCAGAGCGAAGAGGTGATGCGTGAGGCTATGCGCAGAATCGCCAAGACCGGGAAAATCCTTGCAGCCCACTGCGAAGTCAATTCATTGCTTCGTGGCGGCTATATCCACGATGGTGCCTATGCCGCCGCTAACGGACATCGAGGCATCTGCTCCGAATCGGAATGGGGTGAGATTGAGCGTGACATCCGTCTCGCGGAGGAGACAGGGTGCCGCCTCCACGTCTGCCACATATCTACCAAGGAGAGTGTTGAGCTTATCCGTAAGGCTAAGGCTCGCGGCGTACAGGTCACTTGTGAGACCGGTCCGCATTACCTTACATTCTGCGATGCCGACCTTCAGGAGGAGGGACGCTTCAAGATGAATCCCCCAATCCGCTCCGTAGAGGATCGCGACGCGCTTCGCGAAGGCGTTATCGACGGCACTATCGACGTGATTGCCACCGACCACGCTCCCCACTCCGCTTCAGAAAAATCCAAAGGTCTCGAAAAGAGTGCTATGGGTGTGGTGGGATTGGAAACCGCTTTCTCCGCTGTCTACACCACTATGGTGAAATCGGGACTTATGCCCTTCTCTCGCCTCGTTGAGGTTATGACCATTAATCCGCGTCGTATTCTCGGGCTGCCGGGCATATACGGTCCACAGGAGGGTGATTGGGCTGATCTCACGGTTCTCTCCACCGACGGCGAGACAGTGGTTAATCCCGACAAATTCCTCTCCAAAGGTCACGCCACTCCTTACGCCGGACTCACACTTTCCGGCTCCGTCGTGGCTACAATATTCTCCGGACGTATTCAGAATCTGTGATTACTCTCCGGAAGATTTAACCTATTCGTAAAGAAATCTATAACAAACTATTCATAAATGCTCCATTACACAAAAAAGCTTGTGCTTGAAGATGGCCGCGAATTTCCCGGTCTCGGGTTTGCCGCCGACACTGAGAGAGTCGGCGAACTCGTGTTCAACACATCTATGGTAGGTTATCAGGAGATTCTTTCCGATCCCTCCTATGCTGACCAGATTATCGTGATGACCTATCCCCTTATCGGCAACTATGGCATCACTGACGAAGACTATGAGACGAAATTCCCCTCTATCGGCGGAATGATTGTGAAGGAAAACAACGATTCCCCATCCAATTTCCGCTACACCAAGACCCTTGCCGAGGTGCTTGAGGAAAACGACATCCCTGCAATCAGCGGAATAGATACCCGTATGCTCACACGCATCCTCCGTGATGCACGCGGCATCAGGGCAATCATAACCGACATCGCCACCCCTGTAGAGGAAGCCGTAGCGAAGATTAAGGCAGTGCCGCGCCCAACCGACCTCGTGAGCCGTGTAAGTTGCAAGAAACGCTGGTTTGCCCGCACCGCCAACTATAAGTATGACATTGTGGCTATCGACTGCGGTATGAAATACAATATGGTGCGCAGCCTCAACGCCCACAACTGCAACGTCACAGTGGTGCCTTGGAACACCACCGCCGAGCAGATAATGGCATTCAATCCCGACGGTGTGCTTATCTCCAACGGTCCCGGTTCACCGGAGGATGTGCCGGAGGTAGTTGAGACTATCCGTCAGCTGCGCGGACGTGTACCGATGTTCGGTATATGTCTCGGTCATCAGCTTATAGCCCTCGCCTATGGAGCCAAGATAGGTATCATCAACCCCGGACATCGCGGCGGCAACCATCCTGTGAAGGAACTTACCACAGGCAAGGTGCTCATCACCTCGCAGAATCACGGCTATGCTGTGGTGCCTGAATCTGTAAAAAGCACGCCACTCGAAATCACTCACGTCAATCTCCTCGATAACACTGTTGAGGGCTGCCAATGCCTCGAAGACAAGGTAATCTCCGTGCAGTTCCACCCTGAGAGTGCCCCCGGTCCGCAGGATTCCATCTATCTCTTCGACAAATTCATTGATATGATTCCACCCGTAGCAAAATAAATCTTCTGAACATTATGCCTAAACGTACAGATATAAAGAAAGTAATGGTAATCGGCTCCGGTCCTATCGTAGTGGGTCAGGCTGCCGAGTTCGACTATGCCGGCACACAGGCGTGTACCGCGCTCAAAGAAGAGGGCTACGAGGTGGTGCTCGTCAACTCCAACCCTGCCACCATAATGACCGACCCTGAGATTGCACATAAGGTCTATATGGAACCCCTTACCCTCGAATATGTGGCTAAGATTGTGCGTTACGAGCGTCCGGATGCTATAGTGCCGGGACTCGGTGGACAAACCGGTCTCAACCTCGCTGTGCAGCTTGCCAAGAAGGGTGTGCTCGAAGAGTGTGGCGTGGAGATCCTCGGCACATCTTTCGACAGTATCGAACGCGCTGAAGACCGGGAGCTGTTTAAAGAGCTTTGCGAAAGTATCGGCGAACCTGTACTCCCCTCCGACGTGGCAAACAGCATTGAACACGGTGTGGAAATTGCCAAGAAGATAGGCTACCCCGTCATCCTGCGTCCTGCATTTACCCTTGGTGGTACCGGAGGCGGTTTCGCTGATAATGAAACTGAGCTGCGCGAGCTTATGCGCACTGCCCTCGACCTCTCCCCCGTTCATCAGGTGCTTGTGGAGAAGAGTATCAAGGGATTCAAGGAGATTGAGTTTGAGGTGATGCGCGATGCCAACGACACGGTCATCGCAATCTGTTCGATGGAAAACCTTGACCCTGTTGGTGTGCATACCGGCGACTCAATCGTTGTGGCTCCTGCCCAGACCCTTTCCAACAAGGAGTATCAGCTGCTCCGTGACAGTGCGCTGAAACTCATCCGCGCTCTGAAGATTGAGGGTGGCTGCAACGTGCAGTTTGCACTCGACCCCCTTTCATTCGACTATTACCTCATTGAGGTAAATCCTCGTGTATCGCGCTCCTCGGCTCTCGCTTCCAAAGCGTCAGGCTATCCAATTGCCCGTGTCAGCGCGAAGATTGCTGTGGGACTGCATCTCGATGAGATCGACCTCGGCCACGTGCCGGCAAGTTTTGAGCCTGCCCTCGACTACGTGGTCACCAAGATTGCCCGTTTCCCCTTCGATAAGTTTGCCGATGCCTCCAATGAGCTTGGTACCCAGATGAAGGCTACCGGCGAGGTTATGAGCATCGGTCGCACTATGGAGGAATCTCTTCTGAAGGCAGTGCGGTCGCTCGAAACAGGTGTATGCCACATCTACCATAAGAAATTCGACGATATGTCAACTCCCGACTTGCTCGACTACATACGCCGCGCCACCGACGACCGACTCTATGCCCTTGCCGAGTTACTTCGTCGTGACGTGGATGCCGGACATATCTACAACCGTACCAAGATTGATATGTTCTTTCTCGACAAGATAAAGAGCATTGTCGATTTCGAAAAGATTCTCCGCGCAAATCCTCTCGATCCCGACACACTCCGTGACGCGAAACGTATGGGGTTCAGTGATAAATATATCGGTCAGGTCTGGGGCAAGAGTGAGTCGGAAATATACCTTATGCGTAAGGAACACGGCATTATGCCGGTCTATAAGATGATCGACTCCTGCGCTTCTGAGTTCCACGCAAAGACTAACTACTTTTACTCTACTTACGAAAACGAAAACGAATCCCTGCCTACCGACCGCAAGAAGATTGTGGTGCTCGGTTCCGGTCCTATCCGCATCGGTCAGGGTGTGGAATTCGATTATTCTACCGTACACGCCGTACTCTCCATCCGCAAGGCGGGTTACGAGGCAATCATCATCAACAATAATCCTGAAACCGTCTCAACCGATCACACCACAGGCGATAAGCTCTATTTCGATCCCCTCACTGTGGAGGATGTGATGAATGTGCTACATCTTGAAAAGCCCGACGGTGTGATTGTGTCGCTCGGCGGACAAACTGCCATTAACCTTGCCGAACCCCTCGCTGCTCTCGGAGCACCTATCATCGGCACAGGCATCGAAGCCATCCGAAATGCTGAAGATCGTGGCTGCTTCGAAGCTATTATGGAGAAACTGGGTATCCCACAGCCTGAGGGTGTGGCAGTCACCCACATTGAGGAGGGTGTAAAGGCTGCTGAACGTATCGGCTATCCCGTGCTTGTGCGTCCCAGCTATGTGCTCGGTGGACGCGCTATGCAGATTGTGAGCAATGAGGAACAGCTGCGCCACTACCTCCACACTGCCGTTGAGATCAATGTGGAACACCCCGTGCTTGTGGATAAATACATTATGGGCAAGGAACTCGAAGTGGATGCAGTGTGTGACGGTGAAAATGTGTTTGTGCCAGGAATTATGGAGCACGTGGAGCACACAGGCGTTCACTCCGGCGACTCTATCAGCGTCTACCCCACCTTCAGCGTATCGCCGGAAGTGAAAAAGACTATCCTCGACTACACTGTGCGTCTCGGCAAGGAAATAGGTATAAAGGGACTTTACAATATTCAGTTTATTGTAGATTCCAAGGATAGTGTATACGTTATTGAGGTTAATCCACGTTCTTCTCGTACAGTGCCTTTCCTTTCAAAGGCTACAGGTGTACCCCTCGCCCATATCGCCACCTTGGTGATGCTCGGTCATTCTCTCCCGGAACAGGGTATACATCAGCTCTACCCGGAGGAGAAGAAACGCTGGTTTGTGAAGACTCCGGCATTCTCCTTCTCCAAACTGCGCGGTATGGATTCCTACCTCTCCCCGGAGATGAAATCCACCGGCGAGGCAATCGGCTACGACAAGTCGCTCAAACGCGCCCTCTACAAGAGTCTTCAGGCATCCGGAATGACTGTCGCCAACTACGGCACAATCTTCGTGACAATAGCCGACTCCGATAAGAACCGTGCCCTCCCGCTCATCCGTCGCTTCTATCAGCTCGGATTCAACGTGGAGGCTACAAGCGGCACAGCCGAATTCCTACGTGCAAACGGCATCCGCACACGTCTCCTCCATAAGCTCAGTGAGGGAAGCGACGACATTGTTAACTCACTCCGTCAGGGTCACGTTAACTATGTCATCAATACTATGGAGCTTTCAGCCGACCATTCCCAGCGCGACGGCTATTTCATCCGCCGCACCGCTGTAGACAATAACATCACTGTCTTCACCTCCCTCGAAACGGTGGAAGTGCTTCTCGACGTGCTCGACGACATCACAATGAAAGTCTCCACCATCAATGAAGACTAACCTTTCAAACTCCTAACAATGAGTGACTACGAAATAATTTCCAACCGACAACTCACCCATAAGACCTGGGTGATGATACTCTCCGGAGACACCTCGGCAATAAAGGCTCCCGGACAGTTTGTCAACATTGCTATCCCTGGCAAATACCTCCGCCGTCCAATTTCTATTTGCGACTATTCCCACGTGCGCGGTGAGATAACACTCCTCTATGACGTGGTGGGCGATGGTACACATATCCTCAGTCGTATGCGCCCCGGGCGTCACCTCAATCTCCTCAATGGTCTCGGCAACGGTTTCTCTACCACCTCTATCGGCTCTGCTCCCCTCCTTCTCGGCGGCGGCATCGGCTGTGCTCCCCTTATGGCACTTGCCCGCACCCTCCGTCTGCAAGGTAAGAACCCCATAGCTATCCTCGGCTTCAACACAGCTGCCGATAGCTTCGGAATGGAGAAATGGTTTGACCAGATTGGAGTTGAGGCGTATGTGGCAACTGTTGACGGCACTCTTGGTACAAAAGGTTTCGTGACCGACGTGATACGTGAAAAGAAAATAAACGGTGACCATTTCTACGCCTGCGGACCGATGCCTATGCTCCGTGCCCTCTGCACATCACTTGACATGCCGGGCGAACTCAGCATCGAGAGCCGTATGGGATGCGGATTCGGTGCCTGTATGTGTTGCAGCGTCGAAACTGCCGACGGTGCGAAAAGAATCTGTAAAGATGGACCCGTATTCAGAAAGGAGGAACTAATATGGAAATGAACAATTTGGACCTGAGCGTATCATTGAGCGGAGTGCAACTCCAGAACCCAGTCATCCCTGCTTCCGGTTGCTTCGGATTCGGCTACGGCATGGCTGAGTTTTACGACATCGACTGCCTCGGCTCTATCTCATTCAAAGGTACCACCCGTGATGCACGTTTCGGCAATCCCCTCCCACGTGTGGCTGAATGTGCCGCCGGTATGATCAACTCCGTGGGTCTGCAAAATCCCGGCATCGACGCGGTAATTGCCGAAGAACTGCCAAAGATGCGTGAGGCGTTCCATCAGCCTATCATTGCCAACATCAGCGGTTTCTCGATTGATGAATACGTTGAATGTTGCGAAAAGATTGACAAGGAAGACCAAGTAGCCATCATCGAACTCAACGTAAGCTGCCCCAATGTCCACGGGGGCGGTATGAGCTTCGGCACAAGCTGCGAATCCGTAGGCGAAGTGGTGAAAGAGGTAAAGAAAGTGATTACCAAGCCCCTCTACGTCAAACTCACACCCAATGTCACCGACATAGTGGCTATCGGCAGATCGGCAGTTGAAGCCGGAGCCGACGGACTCTGCCTAATCAACACGATGCTCGGAATGCGCATCGACATAAAGACCCGTCGCCCTGTAATCGCCAACCGTATGGGTGGCTTCTCCGGTCCGGCAGTCTTCCCGATAGCCGTGCGTATGGTCAACCAGGTTGCCCACTCCTGCGGTGTTCCCGTAATCGGATGTGGAGGCGTAACCACAGCGGCAGACGTGATTGAGATGATGATGGCAGGAGCCACAGCCGTAGAAGTCGGTGCCGCCAACCTTGTCAATCCCTACGCTTGCAAAGAGATAATCGACTCCCTACCACACGAAATGTCGCGCCTTGGCATCTCCTCCCTCACCGACATCATCGGCATAGTCTAACCCACATCTCCTCCCATATGCCCTGTGCCATAAACCATAAACTATAAACCCTAAACCAACATGAACAAAGACGTCATCATCGCCTGCGACTTCGCTTCAGCCGAAGACTGCCTCGCTTTCCTCGACAAATTCAAAGACGTGGAGCACAAGCCCTTCCTCAAGATCGGTATGGAGCTATACTACGCCGCAGGTCCCGAAATAGTAAAGGAACTCAAAAAACGTGGATTCAAGATCTTCCTTGACCTCAAACTCCACGATATACCCAACACCGTGAAGAAGGCAATGAAAGTGCTTTCCAACCTCGATGTGGATATGGTAAACGTACACGCTGCCGGCACAATCGAAATGATGCGTGCAGCTCTCGAAGGACTGACCCGCGAAGACGGCACACGTCCCCTCCTCATAGCCGTAACTCAGCTCACTTCAACCTCTGAGAAGGCTATGCGTGAGCAGCTTCTCATCGACGCATCTATCAACGACACTATCGCCAAATATGCCCGGAACGCAAAAGAGGCTGGTCTCGACGGTGTGGTATGTTCACCCCTTGAGGCTGCTCTCGTAAAGGAGGCTTGTGGACCCGACTTCAAAGCCATCACCCCCGGCATACGCTTCGCAGACTCAAAAGCTGACGACCAAGTACGCATCACCGACCCTGCCCGTGCCCGTGAGATAGGCTCCGACTTCATCGTGGTAGGTCGTCCCATCACAGCCGCAGCCGACCCCGTAGCCGCCTACAACCGCTGTGTCAGCGAATTCCTTGCCCAATAAACTTCAAAATCCTTAAAGACCTTACCCTCATTAACCTCCTTACCCTAAACAATCATGGATACTGCAAAAAAAGTAGCAACCGAACTCCTCGCCATAAAGGCTGTATTCCTCAGCCCCGCCAAACCCTTCACTTGGGCAAGCGGCATAAAAAGTCCTATCTACTGCGACAACCGCCTCATCCTCACAGCTCCCAAAGCCCGCAAAGTGGTTGAGGAGGCAATCGCCGAAACCGTAAAAGAGAAATTCCCGGAAGCTGAAGTGCTTATGGGCACCAGCACCGCCGGAATCGCCCACGCTGCCATAGCCGCTTGGATTCTCGACAAACCTATGGGCTACGTGCGTGGCGGCAACAAAGACCACGGACGCGGCAACCGCATCGAAGGCAGGCTCGAACCCGGTCAGAAAGTGGTTGTGATCGAAGATCTCATATCTACCGCCGGAAGCTGCATCGAGGTTGTTGAGGCACTACGCGAAGCCGGTGCCGATGTACTCGGAGTGGTCAGTATTTTCACCTACGGTATGAAGAAAGGC
>CAMWIF010000090.1 GCA_947174225.1 uncultured Porphyromonadaceae bacterium
ATGTATAAGTTGTTATATAATACATAGTTCAAATAAAAGTTTCACCTCCAGACCAAAAATGCTTTCCCCAAGATTCATAGACTATCTAGGAACTGCCACCCAAAAATAGGCATGAGAAATCCTATTGTTGGTCAGGAATATTTAAGAGACTTCCAATATATTATAAGCTATTGCTGTTGCCCTCTGTTGTGCCCCAGAAGTGAAAGGATAAGCTCCTACGGCTGAAGATGCTTGAGCATGTCTAAATGGATTTGAATAAGATTCAGTGAAGTTTCATTGACTCTGATACTTCCTGAGAAAATAATTTTTTTTATTATTATAACAATTAAGCCCCTTGACCGGTTGGAGTCAAGGGGCTTTGTCGTGCGCACGAAGGGACTCGAACCCCCACGTCGTTAGACACCAGATCCTAAGTCTGGCGCGGCTACCATTACGCCACGTGCGCTTAAGTTGGTGCAAAGTTAATACATTATTTTGTATTCTCCAAAAACTTGTCCAACTTATTTTAGTGAGATGATTTTTATGATTGCTTAAAAACCTGATTTTAGGAGATTACCATTCAAAGCCGACGGAGACACCTAAAGAGTTGAGGGTGATACTGCGCGACCAGGAACTCCAGTAGTTTGAGGTAAGGAGCTTGTAATTGATGCCTATGTCAAAGGCTTGTTTCGAGTTATTCTTATTGGTGGGTATGCGTAAGCCTATGCTTGGGCGGAGATAGAAATATTGTTGGTTGGTGAGGTAGCCATTCCCTATCTCGATATATTTCTTGCTCAGGAGGAAAGAGCAGCCTAACTTGAGATCAATGAAAAAAGATGTGGATGTCGGGCTGCCGAGGGTGGCTCGGAAGTCGGTGAATAATGGCATCATCACAGCTGTCTTTGTGGAGGAATGATTGGTGTTGAAACCGGAGTTGGTATCCCACCCGTTGCCCCATTGGGCATCGTGGTGAGCGGAAATCACATCTACACCGAGACCGACACCCATATAGAACCAAGAAGCGTAGCTATAGCCCTGCGAAGTGTTGAACTCAAAGAAATCGGCATTGTATTTGCCTAAAGTCCGGTCATAGCCGGCTTCGATAAAGCCCTTATATCGTCCCGAACCGGAAAGGGCGGGGCTTAGAAGCTGTGGAAGACGGTTGGCAATCTCATAATACTGCGCCGATGCTGACGGTGATGATACGAATGATGTCACCAATATGACGATAGCTGAAAGTAAGGTCTTGATTCTCATAATTGTTGATTTGGGTTTTAAATGTGGAAGTATTTTTATGGTTAAAACAGATGTAACACTTGAATAGTTGTGTGATATGTTAAATTTAGTTATAACAGACCGTCAAAAACTGCATAAATCAAATAACTTTATTAATTTTGATACCGAAACGGCAAATCATTTCTAAGCAAATGGCATATAAACCACCCATCGACGAGAAAGAGCTTGTGAAGCAGCTTCAAAATCCGAAGACAGCTCCGGATGCCTTCAATGTGCTTTTGAAGACCTATTCACAGCCGGTATACTGGCAGATTAGAAAGATGGTGATGAACCACGACGATGCCAACGACCTTGTGCAGAACGTGTTTCTCAAGGCGTGGAACAATCTCCATAACTTCCGGGGAGATGCGAAGCTTTCGACGTGGCTCTTTAAAATCGCTATCAACGAGTCGATTAATTTCATCAATAAGGAGAAGCAGCGCCTTCAGCTCACTGAGGATGCCGACGAGTCATTTCTTCTTAATAATATTGAGGCTGATTCTTTTTTCGACGGGGATGCCTTGCAGAAGGAACTTCTCGCAGCTATAGCGAAACTTCCCGACAAGCAGAAATTAGTCTTCAATATGCGCTATTACGATGAGATGAAATATGAGGAGATGTCGGAAATCTTGGGAACGTCTGTGGGTGCCCTCAAAGCCAGCTATCACCACGCGGTGAAAAAAGTGACCGAGGCACTCCTCGGGGAGTAGGTTTTTTTAATAAAATAATTAAACCTACGCCACTTACGTATGTCAATTAAGAAAAAGATTCAAAATGCGACACGAAGATCACATAAAAGATAAATATGGGACGGATCCGGGCTTCCGGGTGCCGGACGGATATTTTGAGGAACTTAACCTCAAGATAATGGAGTCGCTTCCGGCTTATCCGGAGGCTCCCCGAAGAGTGGACATGTCGCTTTGGCAAAAGGTAAAGCCCTATGTCTATCTGGCAGCGATGTTTGCCGGAATATGGATGATGATGAAGGTGTTTCACACGGTGTCTACCTCAGAGTCGCTTAATCTCGACAATCCCCCTGCAGCGATAGCACAGGCTATGGCGACTGCTACGGATGAGGCTCTTCCTTATTTCACCACTGCCAACGACTATGCACTTGAAGAGGAGATGACTCAGGCATATAGCTCCATAGAGGAGTTTGAAGCCGATTTCGGCTATGATTTCAAACCCCAATATGCGAGCCTGTGAATAATAGACGAATATTTCAATAATATTATGGTTGTATGAAAATTTTTGAGCTATGACAAAACATTTACTTCTAATCCTGGTCTTGATCATAGGCTGTTGCAGCCCCTCTTTTGCCCAGAAGCACGATGGTAAGAAGGGGGAGAACATGATGAAGGAACTGCGTGAGTTCAAGGTGAAGTTCATTGCCCAGGAGATTGACCTTAAAGAAGACCAGAAAGCCCGCTTTGTCGAACTCTACAATGAGATGTGTGATAAGAGGGTGGATGCTATGCGTGATGCCTGGAAGATGGAACGTGAGCTTAAGAATAACAAGAATGCCACGGAGGCAGATTATCAGGCAGTCACTGAAGCTATGACAAAGGCTAAGGCAAAAGATGCCGCCATAGAGAAGAGCTATGACGAGCAGTTTGCCAAGTTCTTGACACAGAAACAGATATTTAAAATGAAAGAAGCCGAAAACGAATTCCGTAAAAAGATGTCGGAGATGCGTCATAAGCACGGAAAGAAAGGCAACAAATAATATTATTGAATATGATGAAACGTAATTTCCTATCATATCTCAAAAAGGCTGCCTTCGGAGCAGTCTTTTTGTTTTCTGTTATTTCTATGTCTTTAATATCTTACGCCGGACCTTCATCGAATGTGCCGGATTTCGCTTTTCCTGAGAAAGTGGAGAAAGATGCCGACAGTATGCTGAAGAGTGCGTTGTCACAGGGTAACGATGTGACTGCTCTGAAGGCTGCCGTGCAGCTGATAGCTGCCCGTAATTTAGTGTCGGCTTCCAATGTCAATGCCAATGTCGCATTGCTCGACTCCCTGGCGGGTTGTCTGAAGGCACCTTATTCTCAGTTGGCAGACCTTTTGGAGGCGACTGTATATGTGCAACTATATCAGGTGAATCCATGGCAGTATAATAACCGCACCCTTCCTCTCGATTCTTATCCGGAGGATCCTTTGGCATGGAGCGGCGACTTGTTTGCCAAGAAGGTATTGTCGTTGGTGGATAATGCCACTGCCAATCTCTCTGCCGCTAAGGATATATCAATAAAGGAGATTCAGCCGTTGCTTATGAATTATGAGTATGCGGAGAAGGCAGATATGAGCGTCTGCGACTTCATAGTTGCTAAAAGCCGTTCTTTACTTGAAACTTTCGGGTCGGCGCAAGCTCAGACAGTGATACCTTTCTACGGTAAAACCGAGAAAGTGGCTGCCAATGTCAGGGAAGCGTGTGGTTTGAAATGCTCCGTTTTGGTCGATAACCTTTGTGAATGGAGAGCTTCTGAAAATAATATGCCAGCCAAAGTATGGGCGATTAAGCTTAAGGGGGAGACACTTCCTTATAATGAGCAGGCACAATTCTATAAGGATTGGCTTGACCGTTTGCCTCATACCTCAGAGACTGGTTTGCTTATCCATTCCTATTACGAATTGACAGGACACGATGAGGCTTTTGGTGTAGATCATAAGAGAAAGCTCTATGATATGCTTAATGCCTATCTTAATAAATTCCCCAAATCTGATTTCTCCTCTGCTATAAAGTATGATTTGGCACAGCTTACACGTAAGACGGTTTCTTTGGAGTTGCCTTCGGTGGCTTTGTCAACTCAGCCAATAAAGGGCAAGCTGACTGCGAATAATATCAACACGGCTTATGTGTTGCTTTATAGTGTGCCTGAAAGTATCGTGCCGATGAATTCCCTGAATGTTAAGGAGTTTCCGGCAAAGGCTAAATTTATCAAGGCTATTAAGCTCGATGTTGACGGCAGTGTGCCGTTCACTTCGGCTAAGGAGTTTGAGGTGCCTAAGCTCGCTCCGGGTTATTATGTGGCATTGCCATCGGCTAAATCCACCTTGTCGTCGAATTGGAAGAACGAGGTGGAGAGATGGTCATTGAATGTCATTAATGTCACCGACATCGCTGTGATTACCTCAAACAATTCCCGACAGAAGGACAGCGGGAAGATTTATGTGGTTGATGCCGCGACACAGCGTCCTTTGACAGGTGCAGAGGTGAGATTCTATCCTGATAACAGGGTTAAGAATCCGATTAAGACATTGGTTACTGATAAGGAAGGAAGCGTTGATGCACCTGAAGGTTTTTTGAGAATCAGGGTGTCAGACGGTAAGAGCGTGGTATGGCAATCGTCGGATATATATTATAATGAGTCGCGTAAGGAGGAATCGAAGTCAGCACGTGTGCTTACCGATTTGTCGATTTATAAGCCGGGCGATAAGGTGCAGTTCTCTGTAGTGGCGTGGAGTCAGATGCGTCATACCAATAAATTGCTTGGCGACACTCCATTGAAGATTATTTTCCGTGATGCCAATTGGAACGCCATCACTACCGATACACTGACCACTGATAAATTCGGACGGGCAAACGGTGATTTCACCGTTCCCAAAGAGGGTTTGCTTGGTCGCTACAGTATTTCTGTGGCTGAGATTGGCGCAAAAGGGAATGAGATCGGTTCACAGGGATTTCAGGTGGCAGAATATAAGACACCTACTTTCTTTGTGACGGTTGCTTCCGATTCGGAGAAGACATATAAACCGGGTGAAACCGTGAAATTCACAGGCGAGGTCAAGACATATTCCGGTATGACCTTGGGTGATTCTCAGGTTAACTATACAGTTGAGTGGCACCAATGGTGGCGATGGTGGACTTCGGGAGTAGATTATGCCTCATATAGCGGCACAGCTACTATCGGCAGCGACGGTAAGTTTGAGATTGAGTTGCCTACAGACAAGCTGAAGGGCACGCCGTTTGAACGTGGTATCTTTACCCTCACCGCCACTGCAACTTCACCCGCCGGTGAGACGCAGACTTCTTCTCCTCTCAGATTTGCTTTGGGAGATGGCTTCTCTGTGCGTCCGGAAGTCAGGGATGATAATATGAAGATTAGCGGTGACACTATCCGACTGAATGTGCCTGTCTATGATATATTGGATCATCCTGTGGTGAAAGATGTGGATTATTCGGTTGTAAATATGGAAACTGGCAAGGAGCTGTTGAAAGGAAGTTTCCAAAGTCCGATATTGAAACTCCCGGCGGCGAATGTGCCTTCCGGTAAGTACAAATTCCAATTTAACCTTCCTCCTGATACACTCACTTCAGATATGGAGCTGGTTTTATGGCGCGAGAGTGACAAGACTCCTCCATATGCCACACCTTTATGGCTCACTGGGACCCAGATAGTTGTACCTCAAAATGCTAAGTCGGTGGAGGTGAAAGTCGGCAGCGGCTTTGCCGACAGTTGGATTCTCTGTCAGATTTCCGATGAAGAGCGTATCGTAGAGCGTAAGTGGCTACCGGTTAACGGTGAGAATATCACTGTGAAAGTTGATGCTCCTCAAAGTGACTCTCGTCGTTGGGTAAGCTTTATAGGTATGCATGACCATGACGGTAAGACCGCTTCCGTCACACTGGTACCTGAGATGGCTACTCGTAAGATGGAGGTTAAAACTGTCTCTTTCCGCGATAAGATCTCTGCCGGAGATAAGGAAATTTGGACATTCTCTTTCAAAGTTGCTGACGAGGTTCAGTCGGGTATACCGGCAATGGCAGTTATGAGTAATAAGGCTCTTGATATACTTGCTCCTTTCAATTGGAGGTTTACGCTTGGAGGAGATGCTTGGTATAATTCAGCACGACTTATGTCATCACATCCTTACAATCGGATGGTGACAGCCGCTTTCTCTGTGATGCCAAGATACAATATGCCCAATGTATCGATGCCTAATTGGGAAACATATAATCAGCTTTTGGCAGGTGCTTCACGTTATGGCGGAGTTATGGTGCGCGGTATGCGTAAGATGGCTATGAGCCGGAGCGATGCCGACGGGGTTGAATATGCTGAGGCGGAAGTCTCCAATGAGGTATTCAATGCAGTGGAACAGGCAGCTCCTATACCTATGGCTGATATGATGACTCTGAAAGAGGAAAAGGTGATGGTGACAGAGGCTCAGGATGCTGTTGTAGAGGAAGCGACCGCTACTGCCGGAGCTGCTGATAATGGTGCGGGCAATGTCAAGAAGGAGGAGACTCGTCCGGTGGATATGCCTTTGGCATTCTTTATGCCCTCATTGTGGAGCGATGCCGAGGGCAATGTGAATGTGGAGTTTGTCACTCCCAATTTCAATACCACATGGAAGTTCCAGATTATGGGCTATAATGAGGACCTGCTTTCTGCCGGCACTGTGCTTGAGGCTGTGGCTTCCAAACCGGTGATGGTACAGGTTAATCCTCCGCGTTATTTGCGTACCGGTGACAAGGCTACCATTTCGGCACTTCTCTTCAATAATTCTCCTGAGAACCAGATGCTACACGGCGAGATAATCGTGTTTAATCCTCTTACGGGCGAGACAATCACTTCGAAGCATTTGGGAACAGAGTCTACCACCCCCGGTGCTAACCGTGTTATGACGGTTGACTTCACCGCTCCTTCGGATTTGACAGTTCTGGGCATACGTGCATATGCTTACGGTGGCGATTTTACTGACGGTGAACAGACACTTGTTCCTATCTTGCCCTCCTCAACTCCGGTTGTCGAATCCACCCAGTTCTATCTTGGTAATGATGACCATTCGTTTACACAGAAACTGCCCAAGTTCCGCAAAGATGCGTCGCTTACCTTGAAATATTGTAACAATCCGGTTTGGGAATGTGTATTGGCGCTTCCTGCCATCTCAACTCCCGATTCCAAGAATGTGCTTTCACTCAGCCGTGCCCTTTATGCCAACGGTATGGCAAAGGGGATAATGGATAAATATCCATCGGTAAAGAGTGGCTTGGAGAAGGTGTTTGCCGCAAAAGAGGGTGAGGGAAAAATGACTTTGACTTCGAATCTCCAGAAAGATTCTTTGCTGAAGACAGTGGCATTAATCAACACTCCCTGGGTCAACAACGCCTCCTCAGAGACAATGCGTATGGAGAGTCTTAACGAACTTCTTGACAGCAAACGCCTTGACAATGCATTGACAACCCTTCAGGAGCAACTGAAGAATCTACAGAATGGCGACGGCGGTTGGAGCTGGTGTGAGGGTATGAGATCGTCGGAATATATGACTTCAAGAGTGCTTGAGGATATTGCTGCGTTACAGACCTATGGCGTCGCTCTCGACACAAAGTCGATGACTGCTAAGGCTATCGCTTACTGTGACAAGGAATTATATGATGATTATGTGAAGAATAAGAAGCAGTTCTCCACACTTTCTATGCTTCGCTATCTCTACGTGCGCAGTACCTTTGACAAAGGTGATGGCAAATCGGGCTTTGCTACGTTGAAACGTGAGGCTCTTAAAGCCATTAATGCCGAGTGGAAGGAATTCTCGGTATATGACAAGGCTACGGCTGCCCTTCTCCTCAACCGCACTCCCGGCTATGAGAAGACTGCGAGAGTGATTCTTGAATCTCTGCGTCAGTTGGCAAGTAAGAGCGATACAAAGGGCTGGTGGTATGACAATCTTTCCGGTGGCTGGAGCGGTATGCCAAAGCTCACTACTACTGCTCGTGTGTTGGAAGCCTATGCTGAGATAGAGCCAAATTCGGAGGCTGTAGACGGATTGCGTCAGTGGCTCGTGCTCCAGAAGGAAACAGAGGAGTGGGGCAGTAATTCCTATACGGCAGGTGTAATAAGTTCGATACTTAACTCCGGCACTGACTGGACTGATAATACAGCGACTCCTGTAGTTAAACTCGATGGCAAGCCAGTTGATATTTCAGGAAGTGAGATGCTTACAGGTATCATTACCGTGCAGTTGGATAATAAGCTGTCTTCGGGTAAGACTCTTTCAATAGAGAAGAGCAATGCCGGTCCGGCGTGGGGCGGTGTGATAAGCCAATATATAACTCCGATGAATGAGGTCAAGGCTGAGAGTTGTGAGAATCTCAGAATTGAGAAGCAGTTATTGCTATTAACTGAGAATGCTGATGGCAAGTCTGCGCAGAATATCAACTTGTCGGGTAAGACGGTCTTGAAGGTAGGTGATAAGGTACGTGTGACTCTCACTTTGACTTGTGACAAGGATATGGATTATGTAGCTGTGATAGATGAACGATCTGCTTGTCTGGAACCTGTGGATCAGATTTCAAGATACAGTGTGGCAGACGGATTGGGTGCATATCGTGAAGTGCGTGACACGAAGACAAGTTTCTTTATCGGTTATCTTCCGAAAGGTGTAAATGTGATAAGCTATGACTGCTACGTTGACCGCGACGGCACATATGCACTTGGTATCGCTTCGGCACAAAGCCAGTATTCACCGCTGCAAGCTGCCCATTCAGCAGGTGGCGAAGTGAGGGTTTCCACATCGGAATAATTAGTCTTTACTTCAGAGTGATTGAATGAAGTAAATACAAAATGGATTGCGCTCCCAAAGTCTTATGTTTGACTTTGGGAGCGCAATCCATTTCCTGACTTCGTCATTGCGTCACCCTAAACGCCAAGATAGTCAAACAGGGG
>CAMWIF010000091.1 GCA_947174225.1 uncultured Porphyromonadaceae bacterium
AGGAGTAGGTCACATTCACCATCGAGAGTTATACTTATAGTCTCGGCTGAACCGGATGTGGAGAAGCTGAGATTTCCCGCGTTGCCCCCGAATGTCACATCCGTAGCAATCGCGGCAGCGTCGTCAGTGCCGGTAGAGGCATTATATTGCTTGCCGGTACCTTTGATAGATATAGTCTTGCTGCCAGTGCCGTTTACATGAAGTGACCATATGTTTGACTTCCTTTCGAACGCCATTTCTCCTTGCACATCACCCTCAACAGTGATTGACTCAATCAGAAGTGCCGTCCATTCGGAGGTGACTGTGTTGACCACTGTGTAGTAGCAGCCGGAAATGCCTGGATACCAGAAATTCCAGGAGGAATCTTTTGATGAGATCACGAAGGGTGTGCCGGTCTCGCCGTCATTTCCCCAAGTCGTGCCGTCGCCTTCTTTAAGCCACCAGTTTTCCCATGCTCCGGCTCCAATGAAGCCGGAATAGATATGATCGTCATTTGCACTGTAGAGAGTGCGTCCGGTTTCCTCTTTTGAGGCATTCAGGAAAAGTCCGACGGTGGTGTCAATGAAATAAGGCGATACATTCAGACTGAGCACTTCCGAATATTGCGGGGTGAGGTTATTGGCGAGTGTGCTGCGTACCCTTACATAAAGGGGAGCGGCCTCGCCGGGTGCATATCCGAGCTTTGTGAGAATGCCGTTCAGATCCCGGCATACGAACTGATGTTCAAAGACACCGGCTCCTACTGCAATTTCGTGTTTTGTGGAGAAATCGGGAAAGGCGGAAAGCTCGATAGTGTTTTGTGTGGTGTTGCGAGGAGCGTCAATATCAGGATTGCTTGTGGTCAGAGACCCGTTATCATTCCAATATAGGGTCAGGACGAGCGCATCCAAAAGATCTGCCGATAAATTAATCTCGGTGTTGTCGCCCCCTAAAATTACGGAGTCGGGTCCTTCTGTATATAAGGTCTCCATATCGTTTCCGCAAGAGGTGGTAGCCAAGCCGACAGTCAGCGAAAGGAGGGATGAAAATATGATATTCTTTTTCATAGGTTATCAATATTCAGGGTTGGATAAATTGGAATTAGCGGAAATTTCGCTTGCCGGGATAGGATAACGGTTGTAACGGTCGGCTACGGCACGTCCTGCTGCTACACCGCCTTTCCATTGCCATATGTAGGAAGAGGTGGTAAATTTGCCGTGACGGATGAGGTCGGTGCGTCGCACGTTCTCATACAGCATCTCACGACCGCGCTCGTCAAGGAGAAAATCAAGATTGAGTTGGGTATCGGCTATATTGCCGCTGTCGTCGCCATAAGCACGTTGACGTACGGCGTTGACAAGATTAAGTGCGTCGGTACGTGACATTCCTGAGCCACCGCGCAGCACTGCCTCTGCGGCATTCAGATATATCTCGGCAAGACGGAACATCGGGAAGTCGGTGTCAACACCGTCGGATGCAGGATTACCCGACATTTCGCCTGTGTCGGTGAGGTTGGTCCATTTCTCGGAGTGGTAGCCACAAGTGCCGTCGTCGAGGGCAGTGTCGAAATATTGAAGCTGACCGTCAGTCCATAGCAGACAACGGCTGTCAGTGCTGGAAGTGAAGTCGCCAAAGAGATCGGCATATTCGCCGCGCACACGGTAGTTGCCCCAGCCGCTCATTATGCCATATTTGGTCGGGTCTTGTGAATTGTCACTTCCGCAAGAACCGTGTACAAGGTTTGTGGTGGCACCCCAGGTCATTGTGTTCTCGCCGTCGATCTCTATACCGTATATGATTTCATTGGTGCGAAGATGGTTCTCAGCATTGAAAAGCTTTGAGAAATCGGGTTCGAGACTGTATTTGCCGGAGCCGATTATCTTGTTGGAATAGGTTATGCAATCTGAGGCGTGATTCTGCCCTGTGTAGATTTCCCCGTTAAGGTACATACGGCTTGCAAGTGCCCATACGGTCGCACGGTTGGCACGCCCATAGTCTGTTGCCTCAGGCAGGATAGTCTCAATCTCCTTGATTTCGCTTTCGATGAAGTCGAAGAGCTGGCTACTGTCGTAGGCAGGTGGAATGTAGGCTGTGGTGGGAGTATCTTCGTTTACAAAAGGACCTTTGCCGAAGAGATCAAGCACAAACCAATAATCGAGCGCACGGATAAAGCGAGCCTCGGCTGCATATTGTCTGATTGTCTCTTGCTCATCGGCAGTGAATTTGCTGATTTCACTCTCGCCGGTATAGCGTAGAAATTCGTTGACAACGGCTATTGAGTAGTAGAGACGATAATAGGCATCGCTGATGTTCGGGTCGGTAGCGTCCCACTGCATATATGCCATAGCATAGAGGTTATCACCTGACATCCAGCGATAGGCACATTCATCGGTGGGTCCTTCCTGTAGGTGAAAGAGACAACGGAGCAGGTCCTGACCGCTGTTGGAGGCAAGGTCTACATTTGAACCTTTCTCTTGCCCTACAAGAGAATAGGCACCGTAAATCTTGGCTAAGACGGATTTATAGCCATCAACTGAGGAGTAGACAGCTTCGGAGGTGAAGCCGGTGTGAGGGGTTTGATTCAGATCGTCGGCACACGATGCCATTACACCTAAGGTAGCGGCACAGAGAAAGGTGTTTCGGATCTGTCTTAATATATGATTCATTTGGATTGTTCTTTAGAAGTTAAGACCGAGAGAGATTGAGAATGTTCGGGGACGCGGATATACGGTTTGATCGATGCCATTGGCTACTTCAGGATCCACACCTTTATATTTGGTGAGTGTGAACACGTTCTGCACCATAGCCGATATATGCATATCAAGGGTTTTATAAATGCGACCGAAATTATATGTGAGCTGGAGATTGTCCATACGCAGGAACGAAGCGTTCTGGAGATAATGGTCACTCATATATTGGCGATAGCGGAAGCGGGTATTGAGGAAATCGGAATTAAGATTGTTGATTTGTCCCGAGCTCCAGGTGGTACATTCCCACGCGCCCATACTTGCGGCGGAACCGTTGTAGAGATATTGTCCGAGATTGGCACGGAGAGACGTGCTTAACGACCACTTTTTATATCTCAACATAGTGCTGAGACCAAGAATCCAATCGGGGAGAGGACTATGGCAGTGGTAACGGTCGGCATCGGAAATCTCACCGTCGCCATTGAGATCGGCATACAGCCCTTCGACCGGTAATCCGGTTTCCTTATCGTAAATCTGCTTATAGAGATAATAAGTGTAGGGCGCATAGTCGGTGGAGAATACCTGGATAGGAGTTGACTCAATCCAACCTACGGGAGTGTCGGGACTTGGAGAATTGGGATTAAGGTTGAGGTTGGTAATCTTCACCTGCTGCCACGAGGCGTTGAAGGTAGCTGTCCATTCCCAATCCGGACCGGAGAGGAGATTTGCATTAAGGGTAAATTCCACACCTTTACTTGAGACATTGCCTACGTTCATAAGCATCTCACGGGTGAAGTTGGTGCCGGCGGGCACAGGTACGGTGGCAAGAAGATCCTCAGTGCGTCGGGTGTAGAAATCGATGGTGCCGTTAATGCGATTGTTTAAGAAAGCGTAGTCTATACCGAAGTTCCACGACTTGGTGGTTTCCCATTTCAAGTTGCCATTATATGCTTCCGGACGATAAGTGGGGACAAATGACCCTACAGGATAATATGCGCCGGGAAGAGATATGGTGTAAGATGGCATATACAGGTAATTACCGATTCCGTCTTGCTGACCCGTGATGCCATAGGATGCACGTAATTTGAAATCGTTCATCACTGACGCGAGATTTTCCCAGAATCCCTCTTGGGAAATACGCCACGCGAGAGCCACCGAGGGGAATGTGCCCCAACGGTTGTCTTTTGCAAAGCGGGAAGAGCCGTCGCGGCGAAATGTGGCAGTGAGCAGGTAACGTGACATCAATGTGTAGTTGAGACGTCCATAGTATGATTGGAGATTATGGCGCTGGTCAACAGCCGACACGGTGGATGACACCTCTCCGGCTACATTCTTCACTTCATAAGAGGGAATCGTGTATTTCCAATACTGATAGTCGTAACCCAAAGTAGCCTCTATGCTTGATTGGATGGCATCGAAATCCTTATTGTAGTTCAGATAGGCTGAGAAGAGGCGGTTATAGTTTTTCTGCGGACCATTTCTATAGTCCTGACCGCCGGCTTTGAATTGGCTGAAGTTGTCGACAGGCACGTAGTTGTCGGTATAGCCTTTTGAGTAGTCGTAAGCGCCTGTAAGATGGAGACGAAGGTCAGGGAGAAAGTGCATACGATAGTCAAGGTCAACATTGCCGATCAGACGGGTTACCTTTGACTTATAGTAGGTCTGCTCAAGCATAGCCACAGGGTTTGCTATTGCGCCCTGAGCCGGTTGTCCGGAATTGTCGATCACCTCATAGTAGCCACCGAATGAGCTTGAGGCATCGTATACCGGACGTGTGGGATCATATGCCATCGCATTCCATACTGCTCCGGTATTGGCAAATCTGTTGCGTGAATAAGTCGCCTTACCTGAAAGCACTATTCTTAGATAATCGTCGAAGAAAGTAGGTGATAGCTTGAGATTTCCGGTGAAGCGTTGGGCATTATCCGTTTTCAAGATACCGTCTTGATACATTGCTCCAAGCGATAAGCGGAAAGGGAGCCATTTCGCTGCACGACCTCCGATGCTGAGATTATTGTCTGTGCCAAAGGCAGGACGGAAAATCTCATTATTCCAGTTGGTGCGTGCGTTATAAGTAGCTAAGCCACTCTCAAGGAGGGCATTTTGAGCTTCTGTACCGTATGTGCGGACTGCATTGATAAACTGTCCGTAGTCGAGGTTCTGAGCCACACGAGTCTTATATGATACGGAGTTGGTAGTCGAGAAAGATACCTTGATTCGGTCGTTGGCACCTTTCTTAGTGGTGATAAGGATTACACCGTTAGATGCTCTGGAACCGTAGATAGCTGTGGATGAGGCATCTTTGAGAATGGTCATACTCTCAATGTCATTGGGATTGATGAGGCTTAGGAAGTTGCCTGATCCGTTGACGCTTCCTCCCACTTCCATAGGCACACCGTCAAGCACGATGAGAGGGTCGTTTGATGCGTTAAGGGAAGCGCCGCCACGCACACGGATAGTGCTTGAGGCATTGGGGGAGCCGCCTGAACTTGTGATCTGCACACCGGCAATCTTACCGTTTATAAGCTCTTCGGGCGAGGTGACCATACCCCCATTGAAGTCTTTTTCGGTGACGGTTGACACTGCTCCGGTAAGGTCTTCCTTCTTTCTCACACCATAGCCTATGACCACCACTTCATCGAGCACTTCATTGTCGGTGCTTAAAGTGATGTTCATAACATCGGAGGTTATCTCCACGGTAAGTGGCTTATAGCCGATATAGGAGAATGTCAATTTCTTTGCCGATGCCGGTACATTCAACGTGTAATTGCCGTCGAAGTCGGTGGCGGTACCTATGGCTGTTCCTTCAACTTTGACCGTTGCTCCGATTAATGGCTCTCCGGTCTCATCAACGACAGTACCCGTCACTGTCCTTTGATTCTGTGCGTAGGCCGAAACGGGTAAAAGAAGCAGTGAGAACAGAAGTCCCCATAGCCAGCTCCTTATTCCGGCATTGCTGATTGCTTTGTGCATAGATGTGATTGTTGTTATGATAGTTTGAATTATTTTAAGGTTAAATCGAGTCTTCACTAAAAACCGAATCTTTTTTACCTGTAAGAGAGTTGCCTGAAAAAACGATATGCAAATTTAGCCACAAATCATCATCAGATAATAAAAGGTATGAGACAATAGATGCAACAAATCAGACTTTACAAGCCCAAAGTGCATAATTATCTGTGGATTGGCTTAGGTTTAGCCTACCGATTCGTCGTCAGACCTGTATTGACTTGGCTTGACTCCAAATTGATTCTGAAAGCATTTTGCGAAATATGACGGCGTATTAAATCCAACCATATAGCTGATTTCTGCCACGGTGAAGCGATGTTGGCTTAATAGCACCGCAGCCTTTTGGAGACGTACGCCTCTGATATAGTCCACAGGGGTCATATCCATATATTTCTTGATAAGTCGATATAACTGCTTGTTGGGAATGCCGCTTTTCTCGCAAAGGAGATTGACGTTGAGATTCGGGTCAGATATGTTGTCTTCTATGATTTTGGCTATCTTAGCTAAGGATTTCTCATTTACAGATTCCGCTTCTATGGGTTTGTTTTGAGAAGTTGTGATAGCTTGAATGCGCATTTTCTCCTTGATGTCGCTTTGGGCTTTCAGTAATTGCTGTACCCTTCCGAGAAGGGATGCCGGTTCAAAGGGTTTCGTCATAAATACCTCAATGCCGAGCTTTATACTTTCGTTTTCAGTCTTGTTGTCTGATTTGGCTGTGAGCATTATGATGGGGATAGATGCAAGGCGGGGATTCTGTTTCAGTCTCTTCACCATTTCAAGTCCGTTCATAATAGGCATCATCTCGTCGGCTATAATCAGATCCGGAGTGAAAGAGGCAGCAATAGCCAAGCCCGACCTGCCGTTTTCAGCCGTGATGCAGGCATAGTCTTTACTAAGGAGACTGTTAATGAATTGTGAAATCTGGAGATTATCCTCTACAATAAGAATTTTTGGTTTTACACAGTCCTCTTCATTTAAGTTATTATTTTGTTCAGGAAGGATTTTTTTAGAGATGGGGAGGGTTACGATGAAAGATGTCCCCTGTCCCTTTTGGCTGTACAGTTCGATGTTGCCTTCCATGAGTTCGAGGTATTTCTTAATTAGATATAACCCGAGACCTGTACCTTCAATTAATTTTGCAGTGTCGGGGGAGCGGAACATTCGTTGAAATACGAGACTTTGATCATTATCAGCTATGCCGACTCCATCATCAGAGACAATAATCTCTACATTATTGTCGGAGATACTGATGCCTAAGGATATGGTGGCTGAGGCATCGGAATACTTACAGGCATTTGAGAGAAGATTGGTAATTATGGATTCAAATTTCACAGCATCAGCTTCGATTAGAATCGAAGGAGAGGAGGAATGGAAGAGAAATTTCTTTTGGGGATGGTTGTCTTTGAAAGTCTCGAATATGCCATTACAGAAATCCACGACATCGAATGTGGAAAGTATCAGTAAGTCTTCATCGGCATCTTCCAGATGTTGCAGCTCGAGACTTCTGTGAATCATATTGTTAAGACGCATAGCATTGTCGTAGACAGTTTCAAGACCCTTTCTTTCTTCCGGGTCCTTGGCTTGTTCCTTCATAAGACTGACCGGACCGATTATCATTGAAAGAGGGGTCTTGAAGTCGTGGGATATGTTAGAAAGAAAAGCGAGTTTTTTCTCAGCATTTTCAAGCACAGTGCGTCGCTCTTTTTCGATGAGAGCACGTTTGTTACGCTTGCGCATATAGAGTATGACACCAAGAATCAGTGTAGCCACCAATAGGGAGTAGAGTATGATTGCTTTCCAAGAGAGCCAGAAGGGTGACTGGACATGCAAAGGTATGGTCAAAGCCTTAGCCGGAGAGCCGACAGTCTTTACAAGGAGCTGATAGGTGCCCATCTTCAGGTCGGTAAGTGTGATATGATTTACCCCCTCGGGCAGTACTGTCCATTGACCTATGGTATCGGCTGGTGAATCGGCGAGCTTATACATATAGCGTTGCACGGCATCCGGAGAGTAGTCTAAAGTACTGACCATAAGTGACACACTGCCGCCATAGGGTATGGTGACTCCCTCAGTGGCTCTTTCGATATCGGATAATGACAACGGTGTGGAGGGTTGAACTGCCACAGCCATTCTTATGGCTTGGAAATCCGGACGTGCAGCAAAGTTATCACCGTTGATGACGAGAATCTCATCAGAGCCTCCCAAGATCACGTTTCCACTCTCCCGGTCATCGTAGATTGATGTGTAGACTTTTTGAGGAGCGGGGAGTATCTGTGCTGTCAAACTCTCACCATCGATTTTCCATAAGGTGTTAAGAGTAGAGACCCACATATCGCCTCCTACCGCACCCATAGCCATGGGAGCATCGTCGTCAAGCGTATGAGGGAATGTTATGACCTTTGGTTGTCGGGCAGTATCGAATGTCACTACACCACCATTATAGGCACACCATACATGTCCTATGTGGTCGATGGTCAGGAGAGAGGGATATTCACCGGTCAGTGCGTGGAGGTCTATCTTTGACAACTTATCGTCAACGGGGTCATATATGTTGATGTATTTATCGCGAAACAGGAGAATCCACATATTATTATCATTGTCTGTTACGACATTATTAACCATGTCATTGCTGAGATAAGTGTCGCCGAAACGTCTGATGCTATTATTGAGTGTGATGTCGGAAACTAACCATCCCCCTCCGGGATGTAGTTTGGCTTTGTCAATAAAATGTATGCCGCTCAGGAAGCCTCCACTCCAGAAGAAATCGTCGCTATATCCTATGGCATAGACCCAGTTGGAATTGTATTTGCCGGTAGAATCGGTAAAATGGTATACTTCGAACCCATCCTTTGCTTTATCGTATCTGTTGATGCCACCGTCGGTAGCAAACCACATTTCTCCTTCTGCCGATTCGTACATACCCCGGATGCGCTTATGTGATACGGAGTTGGGTTGGTCGGAGTGCATATACCATCTGGCATTGTTGTGGTTGTCCAAACGTATTATGCCGTTTGAACCGGCAAGCCATAGGTTGCTTTGACAGTCGCGGTGAATAGCATATATGTCGTTGCCGTCGTATGCGTGGGTCAAGGCATCTACTTTTACTGTACGAATAACTCCTGGGTTGGAGGCAAGGGAAAATCCCCGTTCATGTCCTGCCCATACGTTGTGAAGCGA
>CAMWIF010000092.1 GCA_947174225.1 uncultured Porphyromonadaceae bacterium
CGTCATATCACATTCCTCGACACTCCTGGCCATGAGGCATTTACCGCTATGCGTGCGCGTGGTGCTAAGGTCACCGACCTTGCCATCATCATCGTGGCTGCCGACGACGACGTGATGCCCCAGACCGTTGAGGCTATCAACCACGCCTCAGCTGCCGGTGTGCCGATGGTGTTTGCAATCAATAAGATAGATAAACCTGCCGCCAATCCCGACAATATAAAGAAGCAGCTCGCCAATATGAACTACCTCGTGGAGGATTGGGGTGGTAAATATCAGAGCCAGGACATCTCTGCCAAGAAGGGTATAGGTGTAGAAGAGCTTATGGAGAAGGTGCTTCTCGAAGCTGAGATGCTTGAGCTTAAAGCAAATCCCAACCGTCTGGCAATAGGTTCCGTGATAGAGTCAAGTCTCGACAAGGGTCGTGGCTATGTGGCTACGGTACTTGTGCAGAACGGCACACTCCGTGTGGGCGACGTAATCCTTGCCGGAACACATTACGGTAAGATTAAGGCTATGTTCAACGAGCGTAACCAGCGCGTAAAGGAGGCAGGACCTTCCACTCCGGTGCTTATCCTCGGTATGAACGGTGCGCCTACAGCCGGCGATACATTCAATGTGCTTGAGACTGAGCAGGAGGCGCGTGAAATCGCTGCCAAGCGTGAGCAGCTTCAGCGTGAGCTTGGTCTGCGCACCAAGAAGCGTCCCGGTCTTGAGGAGCTTGGCCGTCGCCGTGCCCTCAACGACTTCCATGAGCTTAACCTCGTGGTCAAGGGCGATGTGGACGGTTCTGTGGAGGCTCTTTCCGACTCTCTTATCAAGCTTTCTACTCCGGAGATTCAGGTCAATGTGCTCCACAAGGGCGTAGGTGCCATCTCCGAGAGCGACGTCACTTTGGCTGCCGCTTCGGATGCCATCATAATCGGTTTCCAGGTTCGTCCTTCCGGCGCCGCGCGTAAGGAGGCTGAGAAGGAGGGTGTGGAGATCCGTCTCTACTCCGTTATCTACAAGGCTATCGAAGAGGTCAAGGATGCTATGGAGGGTCTGCTTGCTCCTGAAATCAAGGAGGAGATCACGGGTACTGCCGAAGTGCTCCAGACCTACCATATCTCGAAGGTGGGCACTATTGCGGGTGCTATCGTGCGTGACGGTAAGATCAAGCGTAGCAATAAGGTGCGTGTGATCCGCGACGGTATCGTAATCTACACGGGCGAGCTTGGGTCACTAAAGCGTTTCAAAGACGATGTTAAGGAAGTGGTCTCCGGCTATGACTGCGGTCTTTCCGTGGCAGGCTATAACGACATCCGTGAGGGTGACCTTATCGAAGGCTACGAAGAGGTTGAGGTAAAGAAGACTCTCTGATGAGCTATGTGTTCAGATGGCAACAGTATTTGTTAACATCGGGAGCAATCTCGGCAACAAGCGACTCAACCTGTCGCGTGCAATGCGTGCGATAGGGGAGGAGTTTGGTGAATATGAAATAAGTCATGTGGTGGAGTCGGAGCCTTGGGGTTTCGATTCCACCCATTCTTTTTTGAATGTGGGGATGATGTTTTTCTCCGATCTTGAGCCTTTGGAGATTCTGCATCGTCTTCAGGCAATAGAACGCAGCATATCCACCGAGTCGCATAGAAAGGCTGATGGCACATATGCCGATCGTATTATCGACATAGACATTGTGGCGATTGACTATCTGGAGATTAATACTCCTGAACTTACCGTGCCCCATCCCCATCTTTTGGAGCGCGAGTTCTTTTTGCGCCCGATGGCAGAGTTGGCACCGGGCTGGAGACATCCGGGATTAGTTGATAAATAGTAAGGTTTAGGGTTAAAGGTTTAGAGTTTAGTTTATGGAGAAGGTTATTTTGTATTCTGATTCTAAGGTGGTGCTTATTAGGAAAGCTGATGATAGCTATCGTTTGCCTGTAGCTGAGGAGGTAGGGTTTAATAAGAATGAGGCAGAGCTGTTCCGCTTTGCAGAATATGTGGCTGTACCCTTAAATCTCTCTTCCTGTAAGTCATCCTTCAATATCACATTATCTGATGAGTTAATTTTTAATAGGCAATTCCCTAAGCCATCCTCTCTGAACTATGAGATTGTGGGACTGCGTGAGTCGTGGCAACTGCTTCCGGAAAAGGACTATCGAGCCGCCGCTAAAGGTGCCGAACTCCTCAATTGGAGCAATACCACACGCTTCTGTTCCACTTGTGGCACAAAACTGCGTCGAGCCTCAGATATAAGCAAAATCTGTCCGGAATGTAAACGCGAAGTGTTTCCTTCGCTCTGGCCTGCCATAGTGGTACTTGTGATAAAAGAATCACCTGACGGGGATTCTTCTAAGGAGGAGGCATTGCTTGTACACGCCCGTACTCTCAGCCGCCCAACTGTTCAGACCCTTGTTGCCGGCTTTGTTGAGACCGGAGAGAGCTTGGAGGAATGTGTGGCTCGTGAAGTGAAAGAGGAGACCGACATTGAAATAGAGGATATCCGGTATGTAGGTAGCCAGTCGTGGCCCTTTCCTCATCAGCTTATGCTTGGGTTTACGGCACGATATAAGAGGGGTGAATTAAAATTCGCGGATGGTGAACTCACGGCGGGCGGTTTCTTCCGTAGGGATAACCTTCCCGATCTCCCTACGCTTCCGTCACTTTCCCGACGCATCATCAATGCTTGGTCGGGGATGTAAGATTAGATGTAAGATCAATCGAGTTTCAATCGGCTTTCGGATGAAACCGCGAATTATGTGAAAAACCTATCCTTTGAAACAAAATACGCATTAATTGTGTTAAATATTGTGAAAACAAAACGAACGTTGCAGCGTTGGCCGCCGTGGATATTGACAATTATTGTATCTTTGGCAATCCTATATCTCACGCTCGTGCCCCAGCCGCTTCCGGACGACACTCCTAAGCTCTTCCCGGGTGCTGACAAAGTGGTTCACGCTCTGATGTTCGGTGGACTTACCTTTGTGATTCTCCTTGACCGGCAACGACGCGAGAATTATCGGTTAAACGGAGCCGATAGCCAGAATACTTTTTGGCAGCCACTGTCAAAAAAGTTTGTATGGACTGTGGCAGCTGTTTCGGCACTGGCTGGAATCATAATTGAGTGCTTGCAGTGGGTTATGGGATTAGGACGTGGATTCGAGGTGGGTGATATATTGGCTGACACCATCGGTTCGTTCGTTTTCGCTGCTCTTTGGTTAATTTTCCAGCATCACTGGATCGATTAAAACAACATTTCAAACCTCCTGACTATGATAGAAGAGGATAACGATAAACTTTCTTCCGAGAAAGCTCCTGCAAATCAGGATGCTCAGAATGTCGCGCCCGTAGAGAAGACTGCTCCGCAGGCGCAAGGAGAGACTGTAACGGAGGAAGATTCGACCGGAGATACTCCCAAGGAGGATGTCCCCAAAAAGAAAAAGAAACATAGGTGGCTGCGCATCACTTTAAGAGTGTTGCTGTGCCTCATTATACTCATACTTCTCATTCCCGTTCTCCTCTATGTGCCCCCGGTGCAGACTTTTGTCAAGAACATAGCTTGTAACGTAGTGCATAAGTCTACAGGTATGGACATCTCCATTGATAAGTTCAGACTCAAATGGCCCGTAGACATATCTCTTCAAGGAGTGACAATTGTGGAGGCTACGGGCGACACTATGGTAAATGCCCGTGAGGTGATAGCTGATGTGAAGCTGATGCCTCTGCTCAATCTTGATGTGCAGATCAAGAGGCTGAGTCTTCTCGACGGCTATTATCGCATGCTCTCGCCCGACTCTTCGATGCTGTTGAAGCTGAATGCCGGGTTGCTGACAGTTGATGACCAGTCGTCGGCGGATATGCGAGATATGCGCATAGTGCTTAACAAGGCATTGCTAAAGGATGGCAAGGTATCCCTCTTTATGGATGTATGGAAGCAACAGGCAAAGAGCGACACCACTTCCACACCTTTCTTTATAGCTGCTAACGACCTTACACTCGAAAATTTCACTTTCGGGATGAGTATGCTCCCCACTATCGATACGCTTAACCTTGTGGCACAGTCGCTTAAAATCCGTAATGGCATTGTCGATTTGGGTAAGAACCAGATTACAGCCGACTATCTCGGTGCGTCGGGTGGTAATGCCTTATATCTTACGCCTACTCCTGAATACATCGCTTCACATCCGGCTCCGGCACCCGACACCACAGCCGTGGCTGTAGCGTCACCTCCAATGATAATCAAGGGTGACACTGTGGAACTAACCTCTTTCAAGGCTTTATACGGAGTGAAGGATGCCAAGCCTCTTCCGGGGTTTGATCCCTCTTATCTTGAGGTGTCGGATGTGAACGTATTGCTGCATAATTTCTATAATGCGTCATCTACACTTGAGTTGCCGATTATTTCTATGACAGCAAAGGAGCGCAGCGGACTCGAAATAGTACATGGTAGCGGCACCGTAGGAATTGATTCTACCGGTCTTGCATTGCGCGACCTCTCGATTGCTACTCCTTATTCTACTCTTGGAGCTACTGCCGGATTACCGTTCGCCCTTATGGCACTTCAGCCTGACGCTCCGGTAAATGTAAAGGTGCAGGGTAATCTTGGTATACCCGACATCGACGCCTTTATGCCGGATCTCGCGGTCTATACCCGTAAGCTTCCCCAGCGTTCACCATTAGGTCTGGATCTCGTGGCAGAAGGTAAACTTTCCGATGTCACTATCTCTCAGTTCGCCGCAGATATGCCGGGTGTGTTCTCGCTTGCTGCCAAGGGAAAAGCTGCCAACGCGCTTGATTTCAAGAAACTTCGTGCTAACCTTGAATTTGACGGTTCGGTGGTGAATCCCGCTGTGGTAGATGGTCTGTTGGGTAATATAGGCTTCAAGATGCCACGTCTCCAACTGAAAGGAACTGCTTCTGCCGTTGAGGAGACCTATGGTGCGAATTTCAAACTGCTTACGTCGGTAGGCGATGTAGCAGCCGATGGGCATGTGAGTATGACAGCTGAATCTTACGATGCCCGCGTTAACTTGACTCGTGTCAATGTGGCTCATTTCGCTCCCACACTCGGTGTGGGACCTGTCACAGCGTCGCTCCGTGCCAAAGGTGCCGGATTCAATCCGGAGCGTCCTCGTGCTCATACGGATATTCAGCTCGACATTGCTTCGGTGGTGTATAATAAGCAGACCCTACGCAATATTGTGGCTGATATTCAGCTCCACAATGGCTTATATACAATTCAGGCTGTATCCAACAATGCCTTGGCTGACTTTAATATACAAGGTTCGGGTACTGTTGATCCTGACCTCTACACTTTTGATGTGAAGGGAGACCTCACACATCTTGACCTTCAGCAGCTTGGGATCACTCCCGATAAGAATGAGGGCAGAGGACAGATTGACATCAAGGGAACGGCAAGTCCCGCAAAATGGAACTATGACGTTGACCTCTCACTCCACGATATAAAGTGGACTGTCGCTGACCAGGTATACGATATACCGGGTGCGCTCGATGCAAAATTCCGCTCTGGCCCTTTGAATGTGAATGCCACGGTTGATGCGCTCCTCACTTCTTTACGCTTCGACAGCTCTGTCGGACTTAAGCAGCTGATGTCAAGCTTCACAACCACTACCGACACTCTCAATCGTCAGATAAAAAATAAGTTTATCGACATAGATCACCTTCAGAACACCTTGCCTCCGTTTAATCTTGGCTTCAATGCTTCGGGACGTGGCACGGTGGGACGTATCCTCAACACGATGGGTCTGACCACCGACACAATCTATGCGTCGTTTACTAATGATTCTCTCCTATATGGCGATGCCGGCGTGCGTAATATGTCTAACGGCTCTATGCGAGCCGACACCTTGACCTTGCATCTCTCGCAACGTGGCAGCCTGCTTGATTATAAACTGCATATGGGTAACCGGCCCAATAACCCTATAGCTGAGTTTGCCGATGTCAATCTCAACGGCTATGTAGGCTCCAACCGTGTGCTTCTTTCACTCACGCAGAAAAACCAGAAAGGGAAGACCGGTTATCGCCTCGGTATGACAGCGTCATATGTAGACTCGGTTGCTACCGTCCACTTCACCCCTCTGAAGGCTACCATTGCTTATCTTCCTTGGCAGTTCAATGCCGACAACCACGTGGATGTGAATGTTATCAGCCGTCGTATCGTGGCTGACCTCCGTGCTAACAGTAACGAGAGCAGCATACTCTTGCAGACTCAGGTTGGGCGTAACAACAACGATGAGCTTCATCTTAAGCTCGACAATATCCACGTGCAAGACTTCCTGCAACTCTCGGTGTTCGCTCCGCCCCTCACTGCTTCTGTTAATGCCGACCTTACTGTAGGCTACACTCAGAGCTGGTTCTATGGAGGCGGCTCGGTGGGTGTGAAGGATTTCACCTACGACCGTCAACGTGTAGGCGACTTTGATTTGGGACTCCGTGCGGGATATAATAACGACGGCACCACAGCTGCCTTGGCTACACTTGTGGTAGACGGTGATTCTGCCGTTAACGCCAAGATGCGTTTCGCTCCGGATTCCACCGGTGTGCTGCAGACCAAGCGTTTCGATGTCGGGCTTACCCGTTTCCCGTTGAAGGTTGCCAATGCCTTCTTAGGGCGTGATGTGGCATCGCTGTCGGGTTATCTGAATGGCAATATGAATATGAAGGGTACCTTTACTTCACCGATTATCAATGGACGCATAGACTGCGACTCGGTGGGTGTCTACATTCCTATGATTGGCTCAACGATGAAGTTCAACAACGACTCCGTAAGGGTAGCTGATAATGTGGTGCGCTTCGATAAGTTTGATGTCTGGGGGGCGAATGATAATCCTCTCCAGCTTGACGGTACGGTGGATGCTCGTAAATTCTCCAATATATTGTTTAATCTTGGACTCAACGGACGTAACGTGCAGCTCATAGGTAACGATAAGAATTCAGGCAGTGAAATCTTCGGCAAGCTGTTTATTGATATGGATGCCAACGTCACCGGCTCTATGCGTGCGATGAACATAAATGCCGATTTGAAGGTGCTCAACACCACCGACCTGACCTATTCGATGTCGGAGACCACTGCACAGCTCAACCAGCTTCAGGATGCCGGAGGTGTGGTGAAGTTCGTCAACTTCAATGACACTACGACTGTGGCGCAGGTTGACACCGTGGCACCGACCATGGCTATGCGTATCACTGCGGGATTAAGGATAAATCCGGGTACACGAGTGGCGTTTGACATTCCCGGTTCGGCTGTGACCGGTAGCGGAACCGTGAAATTGGAGCCGGAAGGAACGCTCAATTATTTCCAGAACTATATGGGAGATATGCGTCTTAACGGACAGCTGAACCTTACTGAGGGAACCGTGCGCTATGGATTGGCGATGGGTGCCGTGAAAGCTGACTTTACGTTGGATCCTTCGAGCTACGTGCATTGGAGCGGCGACATTATGAATCCTACCCTCAATGTATCCGCAACGGATATGGTGAAGACGAACCTTGTGGAGAATGGTAATTCGCGTCTTGTGAACTTCCTCGTAAACCTTTCTGTAACCAATACACTCTCAGCTCCGAAAGTGCTCTTCGATCTCTCTACCGACGATGATATGAGTGTGCAGAACGACCTTATGTCTATGAGTGCCGACCAGCGCAGTATGGCTGCCATAAACCTCTTGCTTACGGGTCAGTATTCAGCCGGAGGCGTCAAGACGGCAAGTAGCGACCTCCTGCAGAAGGGTCAGGGTATGCTCTACGGCTTGCTTGCCTCGCAGGTGAACAACTTCTTGGCAAACCACGTGAAGGGTGTGGACATCAGCTTGGGTGTTGACCAGTATGACAAGATGGTCAACGGCGAGTCGGGCACAGCCACAAGTTATAGCTACACAATGTCGAAGTCACTCTTCGACGACCGCTTCAAGATTTCTGTGGGTGGTAACTACACCACCGATGCTTCGGCGGATGAGAACTTCTCTGAAAACCTAATCTCCGACATATCCTTCGAGTATATCTTGAGGCAGACAAGCAACATTACGATGTATGCGCGTATCTTCCGCCACACAGGCTATGAGTCGATACTTGAGGGTGAGATCACCGAGACGGGTGCCGGTTTCGTGATGAAGCGTCGTCTTGAGACTCTCAAGAACCTCTTCAATTTCTTGCCCGGTAAACGTCACACCACCCCTGTAAATCCTCCGGTAGCTCCGATAGGAAGTCCGTTGATGCCTGCGGGAATGCCGGTGCCTGCTAACCCGAATGATTCCGTGAAAGTAGAGTCGGCTGATAAAGCCAAGTCTGTAGATTCCGTAAATGCTGAAAAAAATGATTCGATCAAATAAGATATTCATATTGTATGCCTTGTTGGCAGTTCTGTTGTTCGGCTCTTGTTCCACCACACGCCGTATTCCGGCAGGAGAAGTGCGCTATGCCGGCATCGGTAAGTTTACCGTAAACCATCCGGAGGGAGAGTGGGTGCCACCTCTGTTGGTGAACAGTCTGCGAGAGGCTGCCACGTGTGATGCCCACGACTATCTTTTTGCACCGTTCATAAAGATACCTGTGGGACTGTGGACCTATAACAACTGGCCCGATTCCGCGAAGGGTGTCAACAAGTGGATTTACGATAAGCTTGTGCAAGCACCGGTGTTGCTTCCGGAGGTGCGTCCGGAGATGCGTGTAAAGCTGATGGAGCAGATTCTTGACAACAATGGTTGGTTCGGCTCGACAGTAAACTATGACATCGTTCCTGACCGCCACAATAAGAAGATCGCTTCCATTGACTATACTCTTAATTTAGGCTATCCCTACCGTATTGA
>CAMWIF010000093.1 GCA_947174225.1 uncultured Porphyromonadaceae bacterium
AAGTTGACATGTTTAATTTGGATAGAGGCTTCACGCTCGGCTCTTGCATAGACTTCTTCGGGTAATTCGTCGTGTAGAACTTTTATAGCGACTTCTGTGCGGATACCACTTCTTTCATCTATTCTTTCTCCACGATAAACGATACCCATTCCACCTTGGCCTATTGGTTTGGAATCTAAGTCAAACTCATAGAAGTAATGACCTTTGTCGTTTTCTCCTTGGATTCTTTTTATCCGCATTTGTAGTTGTATTATTACATGAATATTGTTCTGCCACCACTATTCCCGTTTACTGGGGATATGTTGGAATCTTGATTTGGTAGACCTTGGGTTCCACCGCTTATTGGTGTATCCCTATCTTCAAATCCACGAGTTCTCTTTGATGTGTTACCTATTGGGGCAGCATAGGGATTATTAGGTATATCTGCCATAGAAGGGGCAGCGTTTGTCCCCATCTGAGAAGAAGTCCTTCCGGTATTCTGTAAGGGAATGAAGTCAGCACAGACGTTTAATCCAATCTGTTTTGCATCGATTAAAATAAATAGCAGATCATAATGTGCCCCTACGGTTATAATGTCACCATTAAAACATTCACGTTGGTCAAATCCCAGGCTTTCACCATTTATCATTGTGCCGATGGTTGAACTGGAATCACATACAGAGGCAATTACCTTTTCTGGATTCTTCATAACACGAACTACAAGTGTAGCATGATTTTCAGATACGGTCCCTTCTTGTAAACAAACATCACAATTTGGAGATCGTCCTATAGAATTCGAGCCGATATGAAGCGGCCAAAACTCACCGACATTACTTTTTGATATAGAATAAAGAAATCCAATTATTGGCTTTTGAGGAGCTCGACTATAGATGGATTCACCTATTGGATTTTGTTGACCATTGGGGACGTATGTGGCATTCTGATGGACAGAAGCAGTCCCGTTATTCCGTGAATGCTCACTTCCGTATGGAGATTCCAGTCCGGGGATTATAGTTCTATTACTACTCATATATGGTGTAATGTTGATTTCTATTTTATAATTTCGAGATTTATAGTGTCAATATATAAACGGGCTGCCCCAAAGAAGTCAAGAGCAACGATAAGTTCGCTTTTAGCATTATTAAGATCTATAACTTCCCCTTCCAGTCCTGATAATTTTCCTCTTATAACTCGTACTTTATCACCAGGTTTAAATGGAATTTCTGATATCCTAACAGGTACATCAGATTGACCTAAAATGAATTTGAGACGTTCAATCTCATGATCGGGAATAACAGCAAGTGGCTTGTTGAGTGAGTTTTTTGAAGAAGCCGCTTTGTTGGTCATAAAACGAAAGATAAAGGGTAGTCTGACGATTTCCTTTCTTTTTTGCTCTGTGCAATAGATAAATACAATTGAAGGAATTACGATACGATCTACTTTAGATTTCCGCCCATTCTTCCATTGACGAATCTCGGATTGGATAGGTAGATAATTTACAATACCTAATTTACTGAGTTTCTCAGACGAAGACTTTTCAGAATTATGATTTACTATTGCCACAAACCAGTTGTTTTTGGGTACGCCTACGGCGCCGTCAACGACATTTGTCATTGGCGATACGTTTGACGAAGCACCTCTGTCAGTATTCATTTTAGTTGGATACTAATAGATCATGAGATTCAACTCTTGGCAAGAGTTTGACACTATCTGTAACCACCATTTACTCAAATACTTAATCTGTATCCATATCGGTTTTGCAAAACAATGAATGTAAAAAAACTTATTAAAATACAATTTATTTAAAAAAAATGCTCACAATAAAAGATATTTCAGATTATTTTTGTAACTTTGTCATTGAATAGTAACTCTTGCCAAGAGTTTGACACTATCTGTAACCACCATATTGAGCCTATAGGACATAAGACAAATCCGATCTAAAGGTTCTAAAATGCCTTTAAACTGGATTTGTCTTGGTTGATTAAAGTTGTTAAATTAAATTCATAATTAGTGCATTCGCTCTATCCACTGCGCTTGTGTCAAGAGTCGATAGATATATTTGGGTTGTTAGTTCGCTATCATGTCCAAGTCCATCACTTATTATTCCTATGGGGATACCCTTTGCTTTAGCTATAGATGCCCAAGAATGACGACTACAGTATAAAGTTAGAGATATATTTAGACCGATAAATCTTGCGACTTTTTTTAGACATTTATTGATTAGAAATTGTTTGGAACGGTATTGGTTATAGGGTGTGGCTGAAGAAGAGGTAATAATAGGAAGTAGATACTCAGTCTGATTCTTGGGATATTTATTTATGATAAGTTGCATTTGTACTGTCCATTTAATAGATAACTGCTGTCCTGTTTTACGTCTTCTGTAAGTGATATGTCCATTAGAAAGATCAGATTTTTTAAGGTAGGCCATATCTACGAAGCTCATTCCACGAAAATAAAATGAGATGAGAAACATATCTCTCGCATAGTCTACATTAGGATGCGAAGTCAGGTCAAGTTCCTTTATTTTCTTTATGGTTCTGACATCAATAGCACGTTTAGCTGTTTTATCTACGCCGGTATATACGTGTCTAAACGGGTGTCTATTTTGTGTAATTTCTTTTTCAACAGCTCTGTTATAGACAGCACGGAGTATTCGCATATGGAAAGATCTGGAATTGGGTATTAAACCTCGTTCTTTTAAATAGGCCTCATAAGATTCCATTAAGTCAGAATCGAATCTATCGAAAATTATATCTTCCTCCTGTCTGAAGCGACGTAGAGAGTTTAAAGCTGATATATAGGTCTCTGATGTACGTTGTTTCCCAAGTTCTTTTAGTCTTATGATTGTATTCTCCATAAAATTAAAAAAAGATTGTTGTTGGTGTCTTACTATAAATTCCTTCATAATATCATCAGTTGTAAAAAACTTTTTAGTGGAAGAAATTTCAGTAGCTATTCGCTTGAGATGTTCGGTATCCCATTTTACTCTTTCGCGAAGTGCTAAAAGATATGATCTTCTTTCAGAATTAGCGGAGATTATAAGAATAGATTTTTGTGCATCCCATTCATTGCTGAAGATTTTATACTCAGAATACCATTGACGTACACTACGTTTATGGATAATTTGAAAGTATATTGTACCTTCGCGGTTCTCGGATGTGGATGGGCGGAACTTTACTTTTATTGATACCATAATCTATTAGAATATTTAACGATTAAGTAAAATTAGATTACTGTAGTTATTGTAGTCAAGATGCTATAGTATATTTCACCTAACTCTTTTTAGAACGTATGTCAATCTGTTGATGTGGTTTACTTGCCTTAAGATTACAGTGTTTATATGCTAAATAATGATAAGAGAGAATCGTAGGCTGTTATACCAAACTATCACTTAGTGTAATGTAACTGTGTTATACATATAGAACAAAATGATTGCAGACAGCTTTGTCTGCAATCATTTTGTTCTATATGTATAACACCTGAGATAAGGGTGGTTAGTCCCAGTTGTCGGTGCGGAAGGGGATGAGGGGGAGGTAGTTGCCGCCGTGGAGGTTGCCGGGGAGGAAGTCGCGCCAGCCGTAGCGCACTGCTACCGGTTCGGGTACCTCTTTGCTGGATACTACCATTTCGTTGGTTTGCCAATGGAGCCATACGGAGTCGGCAGGATGGAACACTTTGTCGGGACCGGCTATCTCAAAACCCTCAATCATATAGTTGCGGCAGATACCATCGCCCGGTGCGTCGATAGCTACCCACGCGGCTCCGTCTTGGAAACGGTGGCTTTTGTAGCGCGGCGACTCAATCGGGAATTGCTTTTTGCCATAGGTCTTGTTGAGAGCCAACTCGGCGAGACGCTTTCCGGGAGTGGCTTTGTCGGCAGGGTGGATGTTGAAACGCTCGTAGGGCTTTACAAGGTCGTTGGTGCAGATGATTCCGGAGTTGGGTATTATCTCTGTTGCTTTCCATTGTGCTTCGCGGAGGAGCGGTGCCCAAGATTTGCCGTCAGGTGAACCGTAATCGTAAGGTGCTATCTCCACGGTATAGAAAGGTATGTTGCCCTCTCCAATCTCTTTACGCCAATGCTCCACCATATTTGCAAGGCGCGTGGGATAGGTGTCGTGTTGACCTACATTGGAGCAGCCCTGATACCAGATGATGCCGTTGTAGGTGTAATCCTTCACCGGGTTAAACATCGCGTTATACATAAGGACGGGGCGATAGTAATGAATCATCTTCTCTATGTCGTTGGGGTCAAGAGAAACGTCGCTGTAGGTCTCGACAATCTCACGGGGTGTCCAGCTCTCCACCTTCGCACCGCCGTAGGCACATCTCACGATTCCGATTGGCACGTCGAGCACATCGTTGAGACGTTTGGCGAAGAACCAGCCTGTGGCACTATAGTCGAGTGAGGTTTCCGGTGAAGGGATAGTCCAAGTGGCATCTACACTCTCCACGGGTGTATAGCTTTGCGCGAGCGGGACAGTGTAGAAACGTATCTTGTCGGCACGTTGACCTGAAGTTGCCACCTCATCGTAGCCCCCTTCGGTGCAGCAGCCTCCGAATCCTTTGAGAGGCATCTCCATATTCGACTGACCGGAAGCGAGCCATACCTCTCCGACAAGCACGTTGGAAATGGTAAGAGGGGTGCCGTCGGAGATTGTAAGGATATAGGGTGTGTAACTCCCTTTCGGCGTGTCGATGTCAACGCTCCATTTTCCTTCTTTGTCGGCTTTCACCTGATAAGGCTTATTGCTCCAAGAGGGGGTGACAGTGACGGTGGCTCCGGCATCGGCTGAGCCGTAAATACATGCTTTAGTGTTCTGCGGAAGAACCATATTGTCGGTAATCATAGAGCCGGGGGTGACTTTTGCCTCCATTGAGGAGGAGAGTAACAGGATTACGGCTCCTGACAAGAAACTTAATCTGCGCATAGAATCTTTCATAATGAGTGGCGAATTTGAGGGTTATGTGGCTTTCTCTTCAGCTACCTTGCAAAGTTAATGTTTAAAGTCCGATTTAGCTTTATTTTGGATAAAAATTTTTAAGTGGAAAGCATTCCCAAAGTATTACGTCATATTATTCGGCAGTGAGGGTGAAGGTGTAGTGGTGGGGTTCGTTGCCGTGAACTGTGTACGGTTCAAGGGTCGGCTTGCCCCAAGTGTCGGCTCCACCCACGCCGTGAATGGCGTGGTCGATGTTGACATTTACAAATTTACCTCTCTCCAGCTCATGGGGATGGTCGGCTTTAAGTAGAGCCTCTTCGTCGTAATCCCAAGCACGGATATTGAGGGGAGTGCCTTGTGCCTCGATTCGGATTACGGGGAGACTCGCATTGTCAACTCCGGGATTGGCAGATGTGGCGGGGGAGAGTGTGAGCCAGTTGATGTCGCAGCGGTTGCCGTTATCCTGCGGATAAATGTAGTCATGCTGATACTCATTGAGTGGCATAGCATAACGACCCACGAAATAGCCACGTTTACGGTCAGGATAGTTTTCCCACGGTCCACGACCAAGATATTCGATACGGGTCATCTCTGGCGGTAATTGCATTCTCATTCCGAATTTCGGCATAAGGGGGAGGGTGTCGTTGGCGGGCACATAATCTGCATCCACAAGTAATCTGCCATCGCCGTCTACTGTGTAGGTAAGTGTGTAATCAGCACCTGCCGGAAGAATCATCTGTGCCGTGACCTTAACCCTGTCGGATAACTTGTCAACTTTTATACTCTTAACCTTACGGTTGGCAGCTTCGTTTTCCCACATCGACATCGTTTCCATATAGTAGCCGTTCTTGCTCTGGTTGTCGTTGAAGGGTTTGCCGAAGTAAGGTTCGAGCGCACCGGTCAGAAGTTCATTGCCATTTACTTTCCAAGATGACAATGCTCCGGTTTTGTCAATGGTATAGGTTGTATTTCCGGCTTGGATTTCGACATTTCCATTCTTTTGAACGCATTTGGGAGCTTTACCTCCACTGAGCTGTACTTTTTCTTTGTAGGGAGTAAGTTCAAACTGCTCGGAAGCTATGGCATAGCCGGCATCTGCCCACGGCTTGTTGTTACGCAGACAGGCATACACATTCAGCCACGTACCCTGTTGTGGAGTGCCAAAATCGGGAATCGTCAACGTTTCGCCTTGCAGTGACAAGGTACCTTCACCGGTCTTAACGCCGTCGGTAAGTATCTCATAACGGTAGTCATAGGCGGATAGAGGTGTGAAATTGTCGTGGTTGGTAAGATAGATGGTATCTCCGTAACGTTTGAACCATATGGGTTGATATACGTGCTTCACCTCATAGAAGTGGGGATTAGGCACGCGGTCAGGACCGATAAGACCATTTATGCAGAAGTTCTTATCGTTAGGCTGGTCACCGAAATCGCCGCCATAAGCCCAGAACTCATCCTCTCCACGTTGGAGTGAGGCGGAAGGACGCAGAGGTGAGCCGTCGATAGGTTTGGCAATGCCTTGGTCCACCCAATCCCAGATCGCGGCGCCCGCTATTGATTGGTCGGAATATATCACATCCCAGTATTCTTTAAGATTACCCATTGAATTGCCCATTGCGTGTGCATACTCACGTGCTATGTAGGGCTTGCCCACTACACGTATGCCACCCTCACGCATCATTTCCGGTGTGGGATAGCCTTCGTCGTGAAGAGCCGAATAGCGAGGATTACAGTCGTAGAAGGGGAGACGCGAGGGGTCAAGAGCAACGATGGTGTCATACATAGCCTGTATGTTAGGACCTACGCCACCCTCATTGCCAAGGCTCCAAAGAATGACAGAGGGATGGTTGCGGTCGCGTGACACAAGTGACACGGCACGGTCTACGTGGGCAGCCCTCCAGTCCGGATCGTGACCCATTTCCTCGTTGGCATACCCATAGCCGTGGCTTTCCTGACAAGCCTCATCCATCACATAGATGCCGTAACGGTCGCATAGCTCATATAAAATGGGACGGTCAGGATAATGCGATGTTCGCAGGAAGTTGATATTTGCCTGCTTCATAAGGCGCAGGTCTTTTTCAATTGTAGCGTCGTCAACCCACCTGCCTGTGCGCGGATGATGGTCGTGACGGTTCACACCACGCAGCTTAACGTTCTTCCCGTTTATCTTAAAGACTTCACCCACTACCTCAACCTTCTTCAGACCAAGATGCCAGTCGTAACTTTCGAGTACGTTGCCATTCTTATCCACCAAGGAGATGGTGTAAGGATAGAGTTCCGGGGTTTCGGCTGACCATAAGCGCGGGTTATCGAATTTATAGGTAAGTGTCGTGGTTACGGTGTCACCTGCAAGCACTATTTCCGGTTTTCCGGTAATGGTCTTTCCGTCTATATCAAGTTTTAGCGTCATACCGTCGGCAGGAGTGTTTCCGGTGTTACATAGTTTTACCGTAGCGGTCAAGTCGGCTTCGTCAAGCTTATCTGAAAGCACGGCATCAACATTATAGTCGGCAATGTGGGTCTTGGGACGGACGAGTAACCTTACAGGACGGAAGATACCGCTGAGACGCCACATATCTTGGTCTTCGAGATAGCTGCCGTCTGACCAGCGGTAGACCTCCACTGCCAACTTATTCTTGCCCGGCTTTAAAAAATCAGTTATCTCGAATTCAGCAGGCGACATAGAGTTTTGGCTATATCCCACCTCTTGACCATTGACCCATACGTACATTGCAGATTTAACACCTTCAAAGCTGAGGGTAATATCCTTCGAGAGCATATTGGGAGTCACTTCAAATTCCGTGACATAGCTACCTACGGGATTCCGGTGGTCATGGGCATACCAGTAGGAGGGTGGTTCGGAGGTCACACTCGGACGGTTACGCTCGAAGGGATAGCTGATATTTATGTAAATCGGTTTGCCGAAATTCTGCATCTGCCAGTTGCCGGGCACGCTTATCTTATCCCAGCCGGTGACATCGTAATCCTCAGCCTGAAAACCGATGGGTCGGTGGTCGGGATCGGGTGACCATTTGAATGACCATTCACCGTCGAGCCATACCATATCCTTACGCTCCCTCTCTTTGGAGGGCATTTCGAGGGTGACGTGATAAGGAAGTTTATTTCTGCCTAATACGTGAGGATTCTCCCAATCGTGGGTGACTTCAACCTCCGGAGTAGCAGGTGCCTCATCGTCTGTGAGCACTTCGAAATCGGAGTAAGCCATATGCTCACCGCCTGACAGCCTGTCGGCTTCAAGACGTAACACCGAGGCTTTTACAGGGTTGAATTTTACAGTCTGCCATATGGGATTGTTGACAATGTTTGAAAATTCTCCGGATGCTACTTTCTCCCAATCTTGCCAGTTAGTAGTGGCATAGAGGGAATAATGTGTCACCGTGCCGTCGGAGGTCAAGGAAGGGGGAAGATAGCGAATACCGTTAACTGTCTGTTCTTTCCCTAAGTCGATAGCCATCTGGGTAGGTGACATATAGAAAATACGGAGGTTAGAGGAGCATTTTTCACCGGAATCGGGGATGTCGGCTGTAAGTTCAGGCGCATTGAAAACGGATAAGCGGGAAATCACAGGCGACGCCTTGCTGTCGGTGATTGTGAAGCGTACCTTGTCAGTCGTGACCGTAGGGAAGCACACTATTCGTCTATGCCCTATGGTTGTTAGTCTGCCGTCGTCGGTGAGGGCATCCTTAATCGGTTGCCATTCTCCGTCGATAAAGGCTTCGAGTGTCCA
>CAMWIF010000094.1 GCA_947174225.1 uncultured Porphyromonadaceae bacterium
GCCACTATGCCCGCCAAGGATCTTGTGGTGAGCGGCAGCTACACTATCAACTCCTATAAACTCACTCTCTATCTCAACGATGAGGTTTATTTCGAAGACACCTTTGAATATGGTGCTGAAATCACTGTTCCTGAGGTAGAAGTGCCCGACAATATGAAGTTTGAGGGTTGGGAAGAGGAAATACCTGCTGTTATGCCGGCTCACGACGTGACAATCTACGGCAAGATGGTTGAAGACGGCTCTTCAGCTGTTGACTTCCTCTTCAATGCCGACGACACTGTTACCATCTACAACCTCAACGGCGTGATGCTCTATAAGAATGTCAAGGTCAATGAGATCAAGGAGCGTCTCACTCCGGGTGTTTATATCATCAACGGTAAGAAGGTGATAATCCGCTAAAAATCCTAAGTGCTTGCCGAAATTATGAGTATGATTAGTTTCGGCAAGCACTCAACATCAACCAACTGATTGCAACAACAAAAATAAAAAGACTAACTAACACAACACCTTATGTTTAAATCTATTCCGAAGACGCTGCTTCTGGCAATGTGCGTGGCGGCTCCCGTGGTTTCCTACGGTGCTTCCCGCTCTCCGGAAGAGGCAAAGAATGTGGCTGTAGAGTTCTTCCGCAACGAGAACATCAGCCGACTCGCCGATAAGGATGCTCTCACCTTGGTGCATGTAGTCAATAATGGCTCCCTAAGTCCCGTAAGCTATGTATTCAACGCTACCGACGGCAAGGGCTTCATCATTGTCTCAGCCGAGGATGAAGCTATACCTGTGATCGGCTATTCCGACACTAACATCTGGGATATTAATGTAGTGCCCACCAATGTGGAGAGCCTGCTCTCTAATCCGGTGTTTGATAACGGCGAGAGCTATTCTATCGCGTACACACGTGCCACTCCGGGCGAACTGGTTCTTGACACTCCACAATGGAGCCAAGAGTCGCCATTCAACAACAAAATCCCCAACCGCCGCCTTGTAGGCTGTGTGGGCGTGGCTTTGGCTGAGATTATGAAATATCATAATCATCCTCTGCAGCGTCCTGCATCTCTTGTCAACGGTGGTGAAGCGAATGAATATAGCTGGTCGAATATGAATACGGGTAACTATCGCGGAGGTTACTCTACGGAGGAGGCTGATGCCGTGTCTACCCTTATAGCCGACGCTGCCATCGCTATCGGCACTGACTTCGGTATGTCCAGCTCAAGCGCGTTTGAGGTGAAGGTGCCCGGTGCAATCTCATCTCTCTTCGGCTATGACGCGGGAGTATCCTACAAGAAACTCTCTGAAATTTCCCAGAAAGAATGGGTGGAGATCTTGGTAAACGAAATCAATGAGAGACGTCCCGTTCTTTTCAGTGGTCAGGATGTTTCCGCAGGCCACGCCTTCGTATGCGACGGCTACAAGACCGACGCAGCTGGAACCATGCTCCACTTCAACTGGGGCTGGGGCGGCTCTGCCAACGGTTTTTTCTCACCCGGTGCGCTCAACCCCTTTGTGAGCAGAACTCACTACTACAATAACCTCCAGACCATCGTCTATAACATCCAGCCGGCTACCAACAATCTCACTTGGTCGCCCATCCACATCACCAATGATGAGAACCAGCCGGGTCTGACAATCGACGTGACCGATATTTCATCTGCCGACAGCTTCACACTGAGAGCCGGCACCCTGAAGAATATCACCAACAACGATTTCGCTGGTCAGCTCTCCATAGCACTCTTCGGCTCCGACGGCACTATGAAGTCTCTTCTCAACGACGGCAGGAACTTCAATCTCATTGCCTACCAGACAACGAAGTATGTCGATTTCACAGGTAAACTTCCCGCAGGCACCTCCGTGGCAGCCGATGATGTGGTGCGCCTCGTGACACGTGCCAACGGCGAATCAGCTTGGCAGCCGGTGGCAGGTGATCTCCTCGTTATGGGTGAGGCTCGTGCAATGAACGGCACTCTCCCCTACTTCACCATTAACCTTCCCGGCGCTTCAGCCGATTATCAGATCACTGTAGATGACAACCATGTTATCAAGGGTCGTGACTATACTCTCAACGTTGTTGGCAATCCCGATAAAGTGGTGACCGTTAAAGCTAACGGCTTCATCCTTACTCCTGATGCCAACAATAACTACAAGATCACTAACGTGCTTGTCGACCAGAAAATCGACATCGTGGTGCAAAACCTCGCTGACGTGGTGTCGAAGAAAGTGCTTTGGCTTGAGGCTGGTAATCTCCAGAACCTCCTCAACGAGAACGAGACATCCACAGTGAAAGAGCTTACCCTCTTCGGCACGATGAACGTGAATGACTTCAACTTCATCCGTGAGAAGATGCAGGTAAACTATCTCGACATTTCGCAGGTAAATATCGTTGCCAACGGTGCCAGTCCTGCCAATGCTATTCCAACAAAGGTATTCAACGGCTACCGCTCGTTGCAGACCATTCTTCTGCCCAAAAACCTCACCACACTTAAGAACGGCTGCTTCGCTCAGACTGGTCTTAAATCTATAGAGATTCCGGCAAATGTTTCTACTATCGAGTATAATATATTCGTGGCATGTAACCAGCTTCAGGAGGTAATCTATCGTAGAAGCAATCCGGCTTGGATCAACTGGTGTGTATTTAACGGCACACCCAAAAACCGCCTCGTGGTGCCTAACGGAGCTACCGCTACCTTTAGATCAAAAGAGTATTGGCAGGACTTCAAGGATATTGTAGAGGAAGATGCTCCGACAGTCAGCACTTATAAGGTGACAGTGGCTGAAAATAAGGCTCTCAATTACACTCTCCTCACAGAGGGTTCAGAGTTTGCTCCGGGCACTGAATACAAATTCAAGGTTGACACTGACGATTCTGTAGGCGACGCTCTCGTTGAGGTATATGCCAACAGCACACGTCTCTATGCGAATGCCAACGGTGAGTACACTCATAACATCAACAGCAATACCCTCTTCCATGTTGAGTTCCGTCAGCCGGAGCCTACCACAGTCGACAAGGCTTGGAAACTTACCGGCGACGAAGGTGGTTTGGGTCTTGTTTCGGAAGTTATAAACGTGCCCCTCAACAAGACCTTCACCGTAAGAGCAAACGCTATTAAGGTACCTGATGAATTTACAGCAGTTAAGTGCTATGCGATGGTGCTTACCGACAAGAACGGTGGTATCAAGGAGTTCATCTCCCCAATCTACAACAACAACACTAAGGGTAATCTTACCTTCAACTTCACATGTCAGGTAAAGGAAGCTACTATTAAGGAGGGTAACCAGCTTCGCCTCGCTACATCCTACAACAAGAAGACTTGGGAACTCGTATCTGCCGAGTCTAATGGAGTAACCGACCGCCTCAACGCCATCGGCAATAGTGTAGCTTACCACACAGTCTCCATGCCATCTTCTGTACCCGGTGCAAGAGTGGAAGGTATCACTGATCAGATTGTAAGAGGTATGCCCTTCAATCTTAAAGTAACTCCTATCTCACCTGTACAGCGTGCCACAGTTATTGTTAACGGATCTACCCTTGCCAGCAAGGCTACAGTGGCAAACGTTAATATTCCCGCTGTTAAAGAGGATCTCGAAGTCTCCATTATGATTCTGGATGCAGCAGCTGGAGATTATGTAGCTGTACACGTGAATGAGGGTCAGCTCGCCAACAAACTTGCTGAATACAATAATGATTTCCCGGCACGTCTCAAATTGCTTGGCACAATCTATGTCAGCGACTTCAATGCTTTGGCAGCCCGTTATGCACAGATTGTAGACCTCGACCTCTCCGACGTCACTATTAAGGGTGATGCCGCTACAAATAACTCTATTCCGGGCAGTGCTTTCGCACCCACAGTAGCAGGTGGCACATCAGCACTGCAAAGTGTAATCCTTCCGCGAAACCTCACCAAAATATGTGACTTTGCTTTTGCACGTTGTAGATCCCTGAAAGAGATTTCAATTCCTGCATCTGTGCTTTATGTCGGACAAGGCGCCTTCGGTGAATGTGAGAAGCTGACTAAAATAGTTATGGAAGGTTCTACACCTCCGGGTACAGGCAGTACGACACCGCTTCCCAATAACTATAAGACCTCAGGACTCAAATTAGAAGTGCCCTCTGGATCTGAAGGTAAGTATGAGGCAGCAGAGTATTGGAATAAGATCAGTCCGCAGGTTCCCAAACAATATTACTGGCTGAAGTTTGATGACTCCAGAGCATTCGTTTACAAGAGTGACATAAAAGATAAGAATAAGATCGAAGTTGGAACTAGTCTCCAACAGGTTTCTATAGGTCTTCCAAACTGTCCTTCACAATCAAAAGCAGAAGTTGCTAAAATTAGACGTCCAGGTGTTGTCTTTAAAGTTTTCGATAATGGAAGAGATCTACTAACAGACTATCTGAAAGAAATAGAGAGCACCTTTAAACTTGAATTATTCTATGGAGATCTGTATGGAGGTCAATATAATACGAAATATGATCCCACTGTAAGTTCAGCAAGCCTAGCCTATCCTCAGAATCGTGAAATTGATATTGTATTCTTCTATTCCATTAATTTCGAAAACCTTGAGGGTGCTAAGGATGTAAAAGCAGAATTTGTAGACCTTCAGGATGGTGAGCAATGGACAAGAGCATGGCTACCATGGTATGACCTGAATAAGAGCGGTTATGGTACTGTTTATCGGGAAGATAGAAATTATAAATTTAAGCTTACTCCCCCTTCAGACCATATAAACTTATCAGTAACTGCTGAGACCAATGTTATGGTTAAGCCAGGTCATGAACCCGTATACGAAACCAAAACAGTTGAGTTACTCCCAAATTATGAGGGTATTTATACAATCCCTGCTCTTGCTGGAGATACGAAGGTGTATATTACAGGTTCTGTTTCTATTCCTGAGGGTGAACCTGTAAAGGCTGATGACCTTGCAGCTCTGCCTAAGGAAGAGGTAGCTGAGTTTAAGGAACTTACTATTACCGGTGAGGTAACTGAGCAGCAGTTTGAAGCTGTCCGTGAGAAATTCGAGGCTGTGGAGACTATCGACCTCTCCACTATCGAGAATGAGGTGCTTCCCGCACAGGCTCTCTCAGGTCTTGAGAATCTGAAGACTGTTGTGCTTCCTGAGAATGTCACCACAATCGGTGAAGGTGCCTTCCAGGGTTGTAAGAATCTGGAGTCTGTGACCATCCCCGGTGTAAGCGCAATCGGCGAGGGTGCATTCTATGGCTGCGACAACCTTACCAGCGTACTTCTGCCCGCTGCCGGTTCCGGTCCCAAGACCCGTTCCGGTGAAGCTACCGGCATCACTGCTGAATCCTTCAAAGGTCTTAACCCCAACTGTCTCATCTATCTCAATGATGTCTCTATCCCCAATTCGGAACATCTGAACATCATCCTCAACAAGGGTACCACCCGTGTGGCTGATTCAGACATCAACATCGATACCAACTATCCGTTTAACGCTCCTGCAAGCTTTAACCTCGGTGATTACAAGATTACCTTCACTGCACATGTCCCCGGCAGCCTCAATGCCGATGTCGACGGTGGCTGGACAGGTCTTATCCTTCCCTTCACCCCGACAGCTTGGGAATACGGTGTGCCAATGCCGGAGCGCGAAGGTGTGAAGGCAGGACTCGTGCTCAGAACAATCGGTGAGGATGACTCACTCGTTGAGGTAACTCCCGAGACATTCCAAGCCAACCGTCCGTTCCTCGCACACGTTGTGGCTCCTTACGAGTCAGTGCCTGTGACATTCTATGCTCGCACCAACAATGACCCGGAAAATTATGACCTTCCCTTCACTCCCTCTCCCGAGACTATGTGTACCGAAGGCAAGAAGTTCGTGCTTTACGGCTCTCTTGACGGCGAGACTGTGATGGGCACAACATGGGACATCAACGAACGCGGCGACAAGTTCGTGCCCACCGACTCTGAGAAGATCGTGCCCTTCGAGGCATATATGATGCCTGTAGGCAATCCGGGTGTGACTGAGTACGTAATCGGCAACCACGAATTCTGGATGGCTAATCCTGCCGGCGCAGGCGTGAGCGGCACCAACCTCTATCGCGGTGATAAGGTGGAACTCACAGCAGGTACCGAGGGTGCTACTATCTACTACACTCTTGACGGTTCAAATCCGAAGGATCCTAACAGCACACGCGCCATCTATGGTGATGCAATCAAGATGGAGGCAGGTGCCGACGGCATAATGAACGTAAAGGCTGTAGCCGAGTATAAAGGTAATATATCCGATGTTGTGACTCTTGCCTTCCAGCTCAAGAGAGTTGACCTCAACTATGACCTTGCACAGAACTGGAACTGGATTTCACATAATATGGAGAGCAACGTTGATGTAGCAGACTTTATGGGCAACAGCGTTTCTCGCGTACTCTCACAGACTCAGGATAAGTTCCGCGACCCGAAATTCGGTCTTATAGGTAATCTTGAGGTTCTCGAGCCGGCTAAGGCTTACAAGGTATGCGCTTCGGAGGCTACAACTGCCAAGGTTGCAGGCGTGGCATTCAACCCGACTACCACAGTTAAGCTCAACAAGGGCTGGAACTGGATTGGCTGCCCCGTTGACGATGCAAGCCTTAAGATTTCCGATCTCTTCGCCAACTTCGAGGCTGAGGTGGGTGATATGATTATCGGTCTTGACGGATTTACCCAGTATGACTCATTCGGTGAGTGGGTAGGTACGGTTGATGCTCTTGTCAGCAACGCAGGCTACCTCATCTATAGCAATTCAGAGAAGGAGTTCAATTATAACTTCGTTCACGAACCGGGAGTTGTAGCTGAGGCACCGGCTGCTATCAAAATTGCTTCTACAAGAACCCTTGAGGATACACCTTGGGTGGTAGACAACCACAGATACCCCTCTGTAATGCCTCTCACAGCTTCTATCGTAGACGCTGACGGCTTCGACGCTGATCCCGCCGACTATAAGATTGCAGCCTTCTGCGGAAGCGAATGCCGTGGTATCGGTGTCAACGTCAACGGCGTGGTGATGATCAATATCCACGGTAACGTAGGCGACAACATCGTGATCCGCTACATTGATACCTACAACAACGAGTACATCACCTCTACAGAGCTTACCTTCGATGAAATGCCTGTAGGTACCATCTCCAATCCTTACACCATCACGCTCGACGCTGTGGCTTCTGTAAGTTCGATTATGGTTGATGGCTATCAGATCATCACGGAGAACGGTTCCATCGTAGTGAAGGGTGAACTCGCTGCCAACGCATCAGTTGAAGTTTACGACCTTGCCGGCAACCTCATCTCTGCTTCCACAGCAGTCAACGGTGCAGTGACCCTCAACGGTCTCGAACCGGGTGTACGTCTCATCGTAATCCGCAATGGTGCCAACACCATCTACCGCAAGCTAATGGTAAAATAAACTCCAATAGCCAAATAAACCCCAAAGAGGGGTGCATCGCAGTGATGCACCCCTCTTTTTCATTTCTTTCTTAATGGTATATGACAAGTATGGATGGTAATAAGATTTATATCAAACTCTAAGGTGCAGCAATGATATTATTTGTATTATCCACGTATTTCCTTGGAGAATCTGAGACACTCAATCTTATTCGATCCAACCCGGATTTAATATCATCTGGATTATCCTTATACCATACTAACTCATAATGAGAAATTTTTCCACTTTTTAGAGGAACCAAAGTATTCTTAAAAAAGTTATCACCAAAATTAATCACAGACTGTTCGGCAGTATGATGCACTACAATTCCATAATATTGCACGTTTTCTTCTAAAAGATAGGCATCAATTAAAGCCTGTCCAAAGAATAGTTGCTTAGACATATCACAAGTTACCTTTCCCTCCGCAAGAGCACCTTTTAGAGGTATCGGCTTTTCCCGGCTGATTGCAGAAGCCATTATTTGTTTGGCTACACTTGCTATCTCCAACAAACATTCTTTCGAATTATCTTTACTAAAAAGAACAATACTATCAGAAAATTGAGCTAATGTAATCTTACTCTCATATTGGGCCGGAGAGAGCAGAGCCGTGTCAGATTCTCCAATTTGTTTAGGAAGATGCTGTGTATTAACTTTCTTAGAAGAATTAAGGATATTGGTTATATCCTTGTTAAACTCAGTTAGTTCTAAGTATAAATTTTCAGGGGTATTTCTCGCAACTCTATCCTTAAAACCCATTATATCTAAAAAGACAACAAAGCGTTGTTGAATTGGCTTAAATCCTTCCATGATTACTCTGTTGTGGTTGGGGTGACTACATAACAATATACCATATCTGACGAATCGTCTCCTCCTCCGTCACTGCCACGCATCCCAAGCTCTATATAGTGCTTTTCAACATCTCTTGCCGTATCAGATGAATCAGCTGTCACATAAATCCACCACGAAGTGTTAATATCCACATGATGTTCTTCAAAAAGTCTCTTGGGAGCATTTTTGGAAATGCCTACATAGAACTCGGAATAATAACGTTTACCGCTTTTACTCAAGTGCTTATCAAATTTATCTATTATTTCGTGGTATGATAATCCCATATCTTTGACACTATTTTATGAAGGTTTATTTTCAATTTGCGTAAAAGACAAATTCTTTTCTGCAAAGATAACAAATAATACTAATAAATAATCCTATAC